>DATNEC010000058.1:0-4534 GCA_035606815.1 Pirellulales bacterium | reverse complement strand
CCGCCGCTGGCCGCGACGTCGCCCATCGACACGATCAAGGGCTTTTTGGCCTTCACGCGCTCGGTGGCCTTCAAGATGATCTCGCTGGCCGTGGCCGACCCGCCGGGCGAGTTCACGCGCAGCACGACGGCCTTGATCGTGTCGTCTTCGGCCGCCTTGTCGAGCGCTTTGCGCAGCGGCGTGCTGGCCGCCGTCGGGGCCGACCCGCTCAGCAGGCTGGTCTCCGTATCGCCCAGCGTGATCGGGCCGTCGACGTAGACGATCGCCACCGAAGTCTTGTAGGTCTTCTTCTTCGGGCCATTGAGCAGATCGGCCCACAGGTTGAGCGCGGCGAACGGGCTGGAGAGATCGAGATCCGCTTGTTTCTTCTCGCCGTACTTGTGATGGAACGTCACCTTGCCGCCCGATTTTTCCTTGACGTAGGCCGCGAAGTCCTCGCGGTGCTCGACGGCGTCGATCAGCCCCAGCTCCTTGGCCTTGGCCGCCGTATAAGGACCGTTGTCGATCCAGGTGCGCACCTGTTGTTCGTCGACCTTGCGGCCCGACGCGATGAGCTTCAATTGGGCCTCATATGTCCCGTCCATGAGCCAGTTTTGCATCTCTTCGGCTTGCGGACTGGGGCTTTCGCGCATGAACATTTCCGCGGCGCTTTTGTACTCGCCGCAGGTCAAAAAGTCGGGGGTGACGCCCAACTTGTTCAGCAACCCGCGGAGGAAGGGCGATTCGCCGTAGACCCCGGTCAGCCACACGTCGCCGGTCGGCACGACGCTCAGCCGCGTGGCCCCCGAGAGCAGGGCGTAGCTGTGCATGGTCAGGCCGTCGGCGCAGGCATAGATCTCTTTGCCCTTTTCGCAGAACTTGGCCATCGCCTGCCGCAACTCTTCGACCTGCGGGCCGGCCAACGAAGCGCCGTCGGCGGTCATCACCAGCGACTTGATGTCGTCGTCGTCGCCGGCCTTGGCGAGCCGTTCGACCACGTCCTTGAGCGAGAGCGATTTTTCGCCGGAGAACGAAAAGCTCTGATCGGTAGGCGTTTCCAACAGCGAACCGTGCAGCCGGAGCACGACGACCCCCGCTTTGGACGATTCGGATTTCTTCGAGTCGGCCTTCTTCGGATCGGCCGCGGCGGCCCGCGCCGCCAGCGCCGCTAGCAACAGGAACGGGACGAACCAACGATCTTTGACGCTCTTCATCGAAAACTCCGTCGATCGAGTGAGTTTGCTTAGTTTGCGAAATATTCTGCAAGGAATTCGCCCGGCGCGGCCGAATCTTCGCCGCGGGGCGAGCGGAAGCTTCCAATATAAGCCAACCGGGCACTGTCAGGCCAGCGACCACGCTGAATCTCGATCGGCCACGGGAAAGGCCCGTTCGGCGATCAAGCCCTGAGCGGAGCGCAAGCAATGAAGCATGACGAACTTAGTTCGGCTCCGCTTCAAGACCGCACGCACGGGCGAGCGGATGGGCCTGGCGGCCGGCCGCCGCGCGCAAGTGGCACGCCAAATGCACTCCCCAGGAAGCCTATCAAGCGTCTGTCGACGCACGATCGCGCCCGCAAAATCACTGTTTTTTCAAGGAGAGGTCCGAGCCATGATCAACGCAGAACAAGTCCAAGGACATTGGGACACGATCCGCGGCAAGCTCAAAGAGAAGTGGGGCCAACTCACCGACGACGATCTTAAAATCGTCGGCGGCAACGTCAACCAGCTCATCGGCACGATCGAAAAAAAGACCGGAGAGGCCCGCGCCAACGTCGAACGCTTCATCAACGAAATGATGAACGATGAAGGCTCGATGCTGAATCGGGCCAAGGACGCCGCCATGGACTACGGCCAGGAAGCCGCCGATCGCGTCCGCGAGGGCTATTCGCAGGTCAGCGATCAGGTGCGCGAAGGCTATTCCCGCGTCGAGCGCCAGGTCAAAGAGCATCCCGCCCAGGCCACCTTGGCCATGTTTGGCTTGGGGATGATCACCGGGTTGGTGCTGGGCCTGATGGTCCGCTCCGAATGATCCGGCGTTCGTCCGCCGCCGACGCTCGGCCGACCCGTCTGGAGGGGCGGGCTCGTGGCTTGCATGTGCTGAATACTTTTTCTTGTGAGGCTTATCATGGCAACTCCCAACCAGCGAATTTCGCAGTATACGAAGCAAGGCCGCCAAGGCGCGGCGCCGCATCAAGGGCAAGGCGACGAGAGCATGGGCGTGAAGAAGGTTTACCAGCAGGCCGAAGGACTCGTGCGCGACAATCCCGGCTATTCGGTGATGGCCACGTTCGCCATGGGGATCGGTCTGGGGCTGCTCTGCGCGGCCCTGATTCCGCACAGGCAGCGCCGGGCTTCGAGCATTCGCGATTATCTGGGCGACAACGCGCGCGACGCGATCAACAGCGCCGTCAGGCGGTTCGTGCCGGATGCCGTGGCGCGTTTCATGTCGAAACATAGCTAATTTGCAGGAAGGGAGTTTTGGTCATGTCAGAAAGCATGCACTCCGCAGGCTCGGCCGCTTATTTGGACGAGCCGACGTGGGCCGAGCCATCGAGTCCGTGGCGCGAAGAGCCGCGCGGGCTCGGAACATTCCTCGTCGAATTCGCCCAAGAGAACCCCGCCTCGGCGGCACTCTGGTGCTTTGGCATCGGGTTCGTGTTGGGCTGGCGGTTGAAACCCTGGTAAACGGCGCTGCATCGCATCGCCCCAATTGCATCCAAGGAGGTCGATCTATCCTCGCCGAGCGGTTAGACTGAGTCTGACGGCTTGACCCCGATCCCAACGGCTGGCGGCCGAGATCGGGCGGTGGAAACGAGGGAGATTGGCATGCGCAGGTGTCGTGCGGCAATCCTGGGTGTAATTTGCTGCCTGAATGCGGCTTGGCCGGCGAATGCCGACGAAGTCGGCGCCCTACAGCCCGATCCGAAGGGCCCCGATCCCAAAGGCATTGAGTTCTTCGAGCAGAACATCCGTCCGCTGCTCGTCCAGCGCTGCTACAAGTGCCATTCGGCCAAGTCCCAACCGCTCCGCGGGGGGTTGATGCTCGACAGCCGGGCGGCTTGGCAGCGCGGCGGAGATTCCGGGCCGGCGATCGTGCCGGGCGACCCCGACGCGAGCCTCGTCGTCAAGGCCGTGCGCTACGACAACGACGAAGTGCAAATGCCGCCCGACGGCAAGCTGCCCGAGCGCGAAATCGCCTCGCTCGTCGAATGGATCAAGCTCGGCGCCCCCGATCCGCGCGAAGGGGATTCGACGCCAGTCGCCCGCAAATCGGTGAGCCTTGAAGAGGGGCGCACGCGCTGGGCGTTTCAACCGCTGGCCGTCAAGGCGCCGCCGGCCGTCGCCGATGAGACCTGGCCGCGCACGCCGCTCGATCGCTTCATTCTGGCGAAGCTCGAGGAGCGGGGCATCGCTCCTAACTCCTCGGCGGATCGCCGTCGCCTGATTCGCCGCGCCTATTTCGACCTGATCGGTCTGCCGCCGACGCCGGAAGAGATCGAGGCCTTCGTCAACGATCCCTCGGCCGATGCCTTCGAGAAGGTCGTCGACCACTTGCTCGACAGCCCGCACTACGGCGAACGCTGGGCGAGGCACTGGCTCGACCTGGTGCGATATGCCGAAAGCCACGGCTTCGAGCAGGACTACGATCGGCCGAGCGCTTATCATTACCGCGATTTTCTGATTAAGGCTCTCAACCAAGATCTGCCTTACGACACGTTCGTCCGCTGGCAACTCGCCGGGGACGAAATCGAGCCAGAGAACCCGCTGGCGCTCATGGCCACGGGCTTCTTGGCGGCGGGGGTCCACAGCACGCAGATCACCAAGAACCAGGTCGAAAAAGAACGCTACGACGAGCTCGACGACATGTCGGCGACAATCGGCACGTCGATGCTCGGGCTGTCGATCGGCTGCGCGCGCTGCCACGATCACAAATTCGATCCGATTCCGACGCGCGACTATTACCGGCTGCTCTCGACGTTCACCACCACGGTGCGCAGCGAGATAGACCTGAATCTTGACAAGGAAAACTACCAGCAGGCCAAAGCGGCCCATGAGCTAGCCCACGCGCCGCTGGTCGAAGCGCTCGCGAAATACGAACGGGAGCAACTTCCCTCGCGGTTCGACGCCTGGCTCGCCGCTCGGCCAGTCGAACCGCCGCCGGGCAAATGGTTGGTTTTGGACCTGGATAGCTACCAATCGAAGGGGGGGGCGACGCTCTCGCCGCTCGACGACGGCTCGCTGTTGGCCGGCGGCAAAACCCCGGACCACGACGAGTACACGTTCGTCGCGGCGACGAACCTCAAAGACATCACCGCCGTTCGCATCGAGGCGCTGGCGCACGAGTCGTTCCCCAAGAGCGGGCCGGGCCGGGCAAGCAACGGCAATTTCGCACTGTCCGAATTCAAATTGACCGCGACGCCGCTCGCAGCCGACGCGAAACCCCTCGCGGTGAGGCTCGCGAATGCGAAGGCCACGTTCGAGCAAAACGGCCTGGCCGTTGCCGGAGCGATCGACGACAACGCCGGCTCGGCCTGGGCCGTCGATCCGGAGTTCGG
>DATNEC010000052.1:0-8917 GCA_035606815.1 Pirellulales bacterium | reverse complement strand
TCCATCTGGATGTACTGCTGCTCGGGATGCTTGCGCCCGCCTTGCGGCGGAACGTTGGCCATCGTGCCTTCGAGCATTTTCAACAGGGCCTGCTGGACGCCTTCGCCCGAGACGTCGCGGGTGATCGAGACGTTCTGGCTGGTTTTGCCGATCTTGTCGATTTCGTCGATGTAGAGCACGCCGCGTTGGGCGCTTTCCAGGTCGAAATCGGCGGCGTGCAACAGTTTGAGCAGCAGGTTTTCGACGTCTTCGCCCACGTAGCCGGCTTCGGTCAGCGTGGTGGCGTCGCCGATGGCGAAGGGCACGTTGAGCATGCGGGCCAGCGTGCGCGCGAGCAGCGTTTTGCCGCTGCCGGTGGGGCCGATCAGCAGAATGTTCGACTTGTCGAGCTCGACGTCGGCCGTTTCGCTGGAATGCATCAGCCGCTTGTAGTGCGTGTTGACGGCCACGGACAGGACTTTTTTCGCCTTGTCCTGCCCGATCACGTATTCGTCAAGCTGCGAGACGAGTTCGCGCGGCGTGGGAACTTTGGTGAAGAGCTGCTTGCTGGTTCCCCGGCGCCGGCGCTCCTGCTCCAGGATCGACTGGCAAAGCTCGATGCACTCGCCGCAGATGTAAACATCGCCCGGCCCCTCGACCAATGGGCCGACGTCGCGATAGCTTTTGCGGCAAAACGAACAAAACGCGTTCTTCTTGGTGGTGCTCCCACCGCGGCGACCTCCGGTCACATCCCTACTCGAGGGCATGCTAACTCCTTTCCGCTATGCACCGCTCCGACCCTCGCAGGGCTGGACGACGCGGCGTTTTGACTCAAAGTTGTCGCTCGAGGGCCACTTGCACGTATCGTCCGTATGGCCGGGCATCCTTGTCCGCAGTCGCTTCGAGCACCTCAGACCAAGCTTGCGCCATGTTTCCCGCGCATGTTCCTGATACGCCGGAGAGGCGGCCGCAGTTTAACCGTCAAAGGAAGAATTCAAGGCCAGACTCGTTCATCCCCCGCAAAACCGAACGAACCGTTCCGGCTTGCAGGCTCGACTTCAGTCGTCTTAACCCTCGTCGCTCCTACCCTTTAACTGTTGTTGCACGCGGGCCGCCAACATTGCTTTTATTGTTCGGTATTCCTCGTCGCTTAGCTCACCTTGGGAGTGCAATTCCCGAAAATTCGTGATCAATTCGTGAGCGTCCGGCCCGCGTTCCGTGAAGCTTCGGCGCACCTTCGCCACAACGTATATTCCCACCGCGACCAGCACCGCCACGGCCGCGGCCAGAATCACCAGCCGCGCTTCGGTTCTCTGCAAAAGTTCTGACATGCCACCCAAAGCCCGTCGCGAACCACCGGCCGTAAGTTCGCCAACCTCGCCGCCTTACCGATTATTATGTACGCTCCGCCCCGGCTCGTCCAGCATTTCATCGAGCCGTGTTTGGCCCGGCCGTTTCCGGGCGTTTGCGTTCAACGCGACAGTAGGTCCGACAGCCGAGATTCATCCCCGGAGGCGAATTGGCGAAGCGTCCCTGTTACGGAAGAGCCGGGGCTACGGTAGACGCCGTTGACTTTGCCGCATCGATCGCCCACGATGCGAGTTATGAGCAAAATCAGCAACCTTTCGCGAGTTTTGAATTCGGGCATCGTGGCCATCATCCGGGCCGACGATGGCAGCCGATTGGCCGATGTGGCTCTAGCGCTCGTCGCCGGCGGCGTCGAAGTGATGGAAGTCACGTTCACCGTGCCCAAGGCCCATCGCGTGCTGGAAACCGTCGCCGACCGCCTGGGCGACAAAATTCTGCTCGGCGCCGGCACTGTGCTCGATCCGGAGACGGCCCGCATCGCGATGCTGGCCGGGGCGGAGTTCATCGTCTCGCCGGCCGTGAATCTCGAAGTCATCCGCTGCTGCCGGCGCTACGACAAACTGATCTTCCCCGGCGCCTTGACGCCGACCGAGGTGTTGTCGGCCTGGGAGGCGGGCGCGGATATCGTAAAAATCTTTCCGTCGGAAGTGACGGGGCCGGGCTATCTCAAGGCCCTGGGCGGTCCGTTGCCGCAGATAAGACTGATGCCCACCGGCGGAGTGAATCTGGAGACCGCGGCGGCATTTTTGAAGGCCGGCGCGTGCGCCCTCGGCGTCGGCGGGTCGCTCGTCGAATCGAAGGCGGTGGCCGCCGGCGACATGGCCCGCATCGAATCGCTCGCCCGGCAATACGTGAAGATCGTCGACGACACGCGCAAGTCGATGAGCAAATCGTAGCGCCGCCGCTGCTAAGGGGGAAAGGGGCGCGACGGAGCATGCCAATGGCAGGGTTGTTCATTTGTCCCCACTGCGGCGCGGCCACGCAGGTTTCGGCCGAATTCGCCGGGCAGAGCGGCCCCTGCGGGAGTTGCGGCCGAATCATTACCGTTCCGGCCCAAGGGGCGCAGTCGCCGCGCATGCCCGGCAACCGTTCGATGTGGATCTGGGTCGCGATCGCCTTGTTCACGGCGCTGATCGCGACCGCGCTGGTGATCGGCGGGAAAATCGTGATTGCCGCAATCCAAGCCAAGCTCCAGCAACAGGCCTGCAGCGACCAGTTGCACAAGATTTGGGTCGCGCTCGACGGCTACTACAACGAATACGGCGAGTACCCGCCGGCGGCGGTCCGCGACAAGAGCGGCGCCGCGATGCATAGTTGGCGAGTGCTGCTGCTGCCGTTCCTGGGTGAAAAGGAAGAGAAGCTCTACAAGGAATATCGCTTCGACGAGCCGTGGGACGGGCCGAACAATCGCGACTTGGCGGAGTTGATGCCGCAGGTCTACGGCTGCCCTTGCGATCCGGCGGCTTTCGTGTCGTCCCAGACGAGCTATCTGGCCGTGATCGACGGCGCCACGGGCGACTTCGCCGAAGAGCCGGAAAACCCCGACATCAACCGTCCGCCGCCCAAGTCCGGGCCGCCGAAACCGAAAACCCGCTTGCTTGTGACGGAAGTGGCCGAGTCGGGCGTCTTGTGGTTGGAACCGCGAGACCTCGCCCTGGCGGGCCGCGGCGCCCGCCCAACCCCGCCGAAACCCAATAGCTTTCATGTCGGCGGCGTGAACGCTCTCTTGCGAGACGGGCAGATCGAAGCGTTGCCGGAACCGGAAGCCCAGGCCGAGTTCGCCGCGGCCGCCGAGTGAATTTCTCTTGTCGCGCGCGGCGAGACGCTAGCCCGAAGCGCCAAATCGCCAGCGAGGCGCGCCTTTTCCCCGCTGGCGCTTCGCGTTAGTGTGGGCGAGTAACGCCACTTTAGGACACTGCCCGGCGTCTCCACGGGTTGACACTCGGCGTCCTTCGCAACTAAAAGGGATCGTTCGGGGCCGAGGTTGGTTCCTCCAGATTATCGGCGCGCGGCCGGCTGGAAAACGCCGTTAAAGGATTTTGATGACCGATCGTGAAGCCGCCCGTTCCGCCGCAAAGGACGGGCTGACCGTGGCCCCTTCTCTCGACTTGGTGCTTGAAGCCGCGCAAGTCCCGCCCCAATACGTGATGGTCGACCGGCGGGTGCTGCAGATCTGCGGCCTGGCGATCCTGCTGGGGATTGCCGCGGCGTTCGTGGCGGTGGTGCTGGTGAATGTGATCAACTTCGTCACCAACCTGGCGTTTTTCGGCCGCTTTTCTCTGGCCGACGTGTCGCCGGCCGAGAACCATTTGGGCCTGCTGGTCGTGGTCGTTCCGATAATCGGTTCGCTGTTCGTGGGCTTCATGGCGCGCTACGGCTCGAAGGCGATTCGAGGGCACGGCATCCCCGAAGCGATGGAGCAAGTGTTGACGAACCAGAGCCGCATTCCGGCCCGGCTGACCTTCTTGAAGCCTCTGTCGGCGGCGATTTCGATTGGCACCGGCGGACCGTTCGGCGCGGAAGGCCCGATCATCGCCACCGGCGGCGCCTTGGGGTCGGTGATTGGACAAATCATCCGCGTCACCGCGGCCGAGCGAAAGACGCTGCTCGCGGCCGGCGCCGCGGCGGGCATGGCGGCGATCTTCGGCAGCCCGGTGTCGGCGGTGTTGCTGGCCATCGAATTGCTGCTGTTCGAGTTTCGCCCTCGTTCGATCATTCCGGTGGCCTTGGCCAGCGCGTCGGCGACCAGCGTCCACATCATCTTGGAAGGTTTCGAGCCGGCGTTTGCGATGCAGCCCTTGGACCACCCGACCGGAGCGGCCCTGGCCATCTATATTGTCATCGGCGCTTTGGTGGGGTTGGCGTCGGTCGGCGTGACGCGCATGACCTACGCCGTCGAAGACGCCTTCGAGCGATTGCCGATCCATTGGATGTGGTGGCCCGCCTTGGGCGCCGTCGCGGTGGGAGTGATCGGCTACTTCGCCCCGCGAACGCTAGGCGTGGGCTATGAAAACATCAGCGACTTGATTTCCGACAAGCTGACGCTCGAAGCGGCGATCTGGCTCTGCGGGTTGAAATTCGTTTCCTGGTCGGTTTCGCTGGGCAGCGGCACTTCGGGCGGAACGCTGGCGCCGTTGTTCACGATCGGCGCGGGGCTGGGAGTGGTTTTCGGCGCGGCCGCCGCGGCGTTGTTCCCCGATTTCGCCATCGAAATCAGGATCGCGGCCCTGGTCGGCATGGCCGCGATGTTCGCCGGCGCCTCGCGCGCCTTGTTGACCTCGGTCGTGTTCGCCTTCGAGACGACGCTTCAGCCGCTCGGGCTGCTGCCGCTGTTGGGCGGATGCACCGCGTCTTATCTGGTCTCGTGTCTGCTGATGCGGCATTCGATCATGACGGAAAAGATCGCGCGACGCGGAATCCGCACGCCGGCGGAATACGTGCCCGATCTGCTGGAACAGGTTTTGGTGCGCGACGTGGCGTCGAAGAACGTCGTGGCCTTGAAGGCCCAGGACACGCTCGAGCAGACGCGAGAGTGGTTGCAGTCGGAAGGCGCCGGGACGCTGCACAGCGGGTTCCCGGTCCTCAATGAACGAGGAGTCTTGGTCGGCGTCCTGACGCGGCGCGATTTGGAGACGACCTCCGCCGAGGCGGCCGTGCGGCTGCAGGATCTGGTCGTCCGGCTGCCGAAGTACGTCTACGACGATTGCACGGTGCGGCAAGCGGCCGACCACATGGTGAATCATGGGATCGGCCGACTGCCCGTCGTGCTGCGGAGCCAACCAAGCCAGTTGATTGGGATCGTCACGCGCAGCGACATTCTCTCGGTATATCGGCGCAGCGTCGAAGAGGCTCAGACCGAGGCGCCCAACATCAAGCTCCGCGTTCCAAAGCTGCGGCGCGGCAAAAATGCCTCCAAATCGAGATGACGATCCGGCGGCGTCCGGTTATCTCGCTGCGGCGTGCTCGGCGGCCAACGCCCACAAGTTCACCGTCGCGTCTTGCGAACCGGCGGCAAGGAAGCGGCCGTCGCGAGAGAAGGCGACCGCCGTGATCGGGGAGCGTTGACCGACAAACTGATCGAACTCGGCGCCCGTATCGGCGTCCCAAAGCCGGAGCGTGGCATGGCCCGACGTTTCCGAGCCTCCGGTCGCGATGAGCTTTCCCAGCGGCGACCAAGCCAAGGCTTGGCTCTTCGGCGCGCGGAACGAGGTCACGACTTGGCAGGTCGAGACATCCCAGATGCGGACCTCATTGGAACCGAGGATCGCCAAGCGGTCCCCGTCGGGAGAAAAGGCCAATCCGTAATCTTCCGAGTCTTCGTTGGCGGGCAGCCGAAGCTGCAAGTACTCCTTCCAAGTTCCGACGTCCCACAACACGGCGGCGCCCCGGCTTTCCCAAATCGCCGATAAGTATCGGCCGCAAGGCGAAAAAACCGCTTGGCAGCGGCCCTCGCGGTCGCATGGAATCGTCGTTTCCGCTTGCCAGTTCGACGTCGCCCAGATCCGGACCGCCCGGTCTTCTCCCGTCGAGGCTAGCCGATCGCCGCCCGCGCTGAAGGCCAGCGACGCGACCCCGCCGGCATGGGCGAGCCAAGAGCGCTCTCGAATTCCCAGTACCGCATCCCACAAACCTCGGCTGACGTCCCAAACCGCGATGGTCCCATCGCGGCTGCCGGTGGCCATCGTGGCGCCCTGCGGGCAAAATGACACCGAGAGCACTGCCTCGCGATGCCATTGGAGCGTGGCCACCGGCAAACAAGCCTCGATGTCCCACAGAATCGTGCTGCCGGGTTGACTTTTGCCCGTTGAAACGGGGGCGCCGGCGGCCGCCGCGAACAGTCGGCTGTCGGGCGAAAATGCCAAGCCGCGCACCGCCTGCCGATGGTCGCGCAAAGACGCACGGAGCACGGCGCCGCTGGCCGAAAGGGGCGATGCGACGACTCGCCCGCAATCAGGACAGGGATGGCCCGACTCATTCTGCTGCTGCTCGTCGGCGACTTGCCAACTCTTGCCGCACTCGCAGCGTAGCTGAATCACGATTGGCGCCCCCTGTGCAATAGAAGTTTGTTCTTGACCTTTAGATCCTGCATCGATTGGCCCGCAAACTGCACCCGCGTCGGCTTCGATCCTCCTAATATTACGAGCGAACACAATCGGACAAGAGGGAACGCGAGTGCCGGCCGAGGGCGACCCCCTCGTGTGGCGGAAGAGACCGGGTGCGTCCGAGGAAAGCAATTGCGGCGAGTGGCGAAAGTTGCCCGATTGCGCGAAGTCTGCCATGTTGCGAAAAGCGAGAAATTTGTCGTTAGAATCGGCCCGATAACAGCACAATGGATGCGCGCCGTGGAACCCGTGGCAGGGGGTCGGAACTCGCCGAAAGCCGTTTGAAACGCCCAAATGGGCATGGTAGGCTGTGTCGATCAGCGAACTTAGAGTGCCTTCAAATGGGGGGCGTCTTGTCGAAACCTTCCCTCGCATTCCCCATTCATCGCCGCTGGATGACTCGTTCGGCCGCAGTGGCTGTGGACGTCCGAGTCTAGCGCCCCATTGATTTGAGGACCTTGCTGTGGACCAACCGCGATTTCCTGGATCTTTTTTTGGGCCGCCCACCCTGGTGGAGTTGCTGAGACATCGCGCCCGGCACCAAGGAGAAAGTCGCGGCTATCTGTTTCTGGTCGATGGCGAATCCGAGGAAGCCGAACTGACTTACGCCGAGTTGGACCGCCAGGCCAGGGCCGTCGCCGCTTGGCTGCAATCGCACGGCCTGCAAGGCGAACGGGCTCTGTTGCTGTTTCCCGCCGGGTTCGAATTCATTGCGGCCTTTTTCGGCTGCCTTTATGCGGGCGTCGTGGCGGTGCCGGCCTATCCGCCGCGCATGAATCGCTCGCTCGACCGGATCCACGCCATCGCCAACGACGCCCGGGCGCAAGTCGCGCTGACGACTTCCGCGGTGCTGGAACGGATTCAGCCATTGCTGAAAGAGACCCCCGAACTGGAGCGCTTGACTTGGCTGGCCACCGACGCTCCGCCGCCTGGCATCGAAAATCGCTGGCAAGACCCCGGCGCCGTAGGGGACACTTTGGCGTTTTTGCAATACACGTCCGGCTCGACGGGCACGCCCAAGGGGGTCATGCTCAGCCATTCGAACCTGCTGCACAATTGCGCTCTGATCGCTCATGCCTTCGAGCACACGCACACGCTGAACGGGGTTTTCTGGCTGCCAAGCTATCATGATATGGGGCTTGTCGGCGGCATCCTGGCGCCTTTGTATCAGGGCGCCCCCAACGTGCTGATGTCGCCGATGGCTTTTTTGCAGCGCCCGTTCCGCTGGCTGCAGGCCATTTCGCGGCATAAGGCGACGACCAGCGGGGGCCCGAATTTCGCCTACGATTTGTGCATTCGCAAAATCACTGCGGAACAACGTGCGCAACTCGATCTCAGTTCGTGGAATATCGCGTTCAACGGCGCCGAACCCGTCCGCTCCGAGACGCTCGATCGCTTTGCCGAAATGTTCGAGCCTTGCGGCTTCCGCCGAGAGGCGTTCTATCCGTGCTATGGCTTGGCCGAGGCCACGCTGATCGTATCGGGCGGGTACAAGGCCCGGCCGCCGGTCGTCGGCTCGTTCGACGCCAAGGCCCTGGAAAACCGAATGGTGGTCGAGGCGCCCGCCATGGACGAAGGCGCTCGCCGGCTGGTAGGCAGCGGTCGAACGCTTCCCGACGAGACGATCGTGATCGCCGATCCCGAAACGATGACGCGCTGCGGTCCCGGTCAGGTCGGCGAGATCTGGGTCGCCAGTCCGAGCGTGGCCCAGGGCTATTGGCAGCGATCGGCGGAGACCGAGGCCACGTTCCGCGCCTGTCTTCGCGGCACGAACAGCGGGCCGTTTTTGCGCACGGGCGATCTCGGCTTCTTTCAAGACGGCGAGTTGTTCGTGGCCGGCCGCCTGAAGGATCTGATCATCATCCGCGGGTTGAACCACTATCCGCACGACCTCGAACTGACCGTCGAAAAGAGTCACGAAGCAATCCGCCCCGGTTGCGGGGCGGCCTTTACCGTCGATGTCAACGACGAACCGCGGCTGGTGATCGTGTACGAAATCGATCGCCGCCAAAAGGCCGAACTCGAAGGCATTTTCGATGCGATCCGGCGCGAAGTGTCGCGCGAGCACGAATTGATCGTCGATGCCATCGCGCTGGTCAAGGCGGGCAGTATTCCCAAGACTTCGAGCGGCAAGATCCAGCGGCATGCCTGCCGCAACGCTTTCCTCGCAGGCTCGCTGGAGATCGTCGAGCGATCGGGCAGCGCGGCGCCGGTCGGGATCTCGGCGCCCTCTGGCGCCGCGATCGCGCCTTCGGGGGCCCGTTCGTCCGGCGTCGACGAATTCGCCAACAGTGAAATGTCCAACGGCGACTTCAGCCCGCGGGGCACTCCGTCCGCGACGCCCCCCGCCAGCGCCGGGCGCGAACGTCGAGGGGCGGATGTCAATCCGCCTTCCGGCTTTCAGGCGGCCAAGAACAAGACCGCGAGCGGCCGCTCGACCAACGGCAGCCACCCGTCCAAGGCGGCGA
>DATNEC010000029.1:0-5501 GCA_035606815.1 Pirellulales bacterium | reverse complement strand
GCTCCTGAGTCTCCATGGCCGCTATCGAACATCCGGGTGAAACGCAATCCAACGACATCCGCCGCCGTATTGCAGCGGTCGAGCCGCACAGTCTGAGGACGTTCACGCCGAGCCTGGCGGTGCTGGCCAAAAGCGCCGGTTCGTATCACTGGACGCCCGAGGGCCGGCGGCTGGCCGATTTCACCTCGGGCGTGCTGGTGATGAACTTGGGCCATAACCCGACCCGCTGGTGGCGCCGAGTGCTCGATTATTTGGGCCTGGCCCATCTGGCCGGCGAAGGCGAGTTCTGCCCGGCGGTGACGCTCAACGCCTACAATAGCCTGACGGAAATCGAGGCCCGGGCGACCGAACGGCTGATCGCTTGCCTGCGAAAGCAGCCGGGCGGCGCGCGGTGCGAACAAGTCCTGTGGGCGGCCAGCGGCAGCGAGGCGATCCAAAAGGCGCTGTGGGCGGCCCTCGATCGCCGGCCGGGCGAGAACGTCATACTTTCGACGCGATACGGCTTCCACGGCAAGAAGGGCCTGGCCGGCGCGGTCACCGGCAGCGAACAAGACCCCGAGCGCGACCCGCGCGTGAAGTTTCTCACGTTCCCGCGAGAAGAGTGCATCAATCTGGAGTGCCGCCGCCAGCCGCTCGATCTGAAACCGTATCGCGACGAACTGGAAGGCTTGTGGAAGGAACACGGCAGCAAGATCTGCTGCCTGATCACCGAACCGTACCTGGGCGGGGGCGGCTCGTTCCACCCGCAGAAAGAATACATCCAACTGCTCGCCGGTTTCTGCCGCGAACACGACATTGTCTTCATCTTCGACGAGGTGCAAGCCAACTTCGGCCGCACGGGTTCGCTGTTCGCATTCACGGAATACGGCGTCGAGCCGGACATCGTCGTGCTCGGCAAAGGGTTGGGCAACGGCGTGCCGGTGAGCGCGGCCGTCGGGCGGGCCGATCTGTTCGCCGCCATGCACTATGGCGAAGCCTCCGACACCTGGAGCGCCAACCCGCTGGCCAGCGCCGGAGTGCTGGCCACGCTCGACGAATACGAAACGACCGACGTGCTGGCCCACGCCAAGAAGCTTTCGCACGAGATCGAAGCCGGCTTGCTGAAGCTGTTGGAACTGCCCGTCGCGGCCCAGATTCGCGGCGAAGGGGTCGTGTGGGGCGTCGAATGCGCGGCCGTCGGCTCTCACGCGGCCGGCGACGTGGCCAACGCCTGCATCGAGGCCTGCTACCGCGGCAACGCCTCGGGCGCCGCGATCCACTTGCTCGGCGCGTTGGCCGGCAAGGTGATCCGTGTCAGCCCGCCGCTGGTGATGCCACTCGACGAAGCCCGGACCTATTTGCACGCCATGTACGAGATCTTCGCCGAGGTCGGCAGGCGGCTGCAATGATCGACCCGGCGGCGCTGATGCAGTTGGCGATCGAGAAATGCCGGCACGGCATCGCCGCCGGGCAAAGCCCGTTCGGCTGCGCGATCGCCATCGGCGACCAGGTCGTGGCGGTCGCCCACAATACAGTGCTGGCCACGCTCGACGTTACGGCGCACGCCGAGGTGAACGCCTTGCGGTCAGCCTGTCAGCGGCAGTTCGACATTCACCTGCCCGGTGCGACCGTCGCCACGACGTGCGAGCCTTGCCCGATGTGTACGGCCGCGTTGCACTGGGCGCGCGTCGAACGGGTCTATTACGGCGCCACGATCGACGACGCCAAGGCCGCGGGTTTCAACGAGATGCAAGTCCCGGCGGCCGAAATCGCCCGGCTCGGCGGCAGTTCGATCGAGCTGTTGCCCGGCTTGCTGATCGACGAATGCCGCGAACTGTTTGCCGCCTGGAAGCAGACGGCGAACCCGAGGACGTACTAGCGGAAAGCGGGTCTCGAGCGTCGCGGCTGGAGGCCGAGCAACCAGGGGACAAGTTCCCAGCTCGATTCCGACACGGCCCGTTGACGCCGCTCTTCGGGCGACCAAGCCCGGCGAATCTCCTCCGTTCGGCGGCGAACTTCTTCGAGGCTGGGCATCTGAGAGGTCTGGGCCGCAGCTTCCTGCAAAGAGCGGGCGGTTTCTTGATTAGGCATCGGAATGGTCGTCCCTGGAAAAGTTCGTTCCATGATTTTGGCTTCTCTTGCTAGCGGAGTGCTGGTCTTTGTACTTCGAAACCAGCTTCACTTTCGTCGTCGCCTGGATAAGCAACTGCCGTGCCACGACGGAAAACACGAGATTCTAGCGGCACTCAATGTCGCCGGGACCGAGAAAACCGCGGGGCGCGGATGCCGAGAGGGTCAAAACGGCTGCATTTCAACCATCTTGCCGGCAGACGCTCATCCGTCCGCCAAATCGCCCAGCTCCGAGCGAAGCCGTTGCAGCACCCTCGACTTGGCCACGCGCACGGCGCCAGCAGACATCGACAATTCGGCGGCGACGGCCGGCGCCGGCAAGCCATCGACGGTCGTTCGCCAAAAAGCCTGCCAAGAGCGTTCCGCAAATTCGCCGCGGATCAATTCCAGCGCCCGAAAGAAAAGTTGCCGCTCGGGCTCGTCGTCGGGCGGCGAGTCTTCCGGGACCAACGGCGCCGGAAAAGCGGCCAGGCGGCGCTGCACGTCGGTCCCCCCGGCCGCGATCGGTTGGCGGCCCGTGCGGCGAAAATGATCGTACACTTTATTTCGCGTGATCGTTCGCAGCCAGGCGCGAAAGCTGTCGGTCGGCCGGACTTTGCGAAAGCCGCCGACGGATGCCGCCACCGACTGAAAGACTTCTTGCACGACGTCGGCGGCGTCGTTGGTCTGCAAATGCCACCCGCGGCACCAGTGATAGACCAGCGGGCCATACAAGGCCACCAGCCGGTCCCAAGCCCGCGGGTCGTCGGCCCGGATGCGATTCAAGAGCGTCCCCGACGTACCCAACCCCGAGCGAACCGCTTCGCCGTGCGATGAGTCGCTCATCGATCCGCTCATGGCCGCTCTCGTCGGGCTGAACTTGCAGACGCGGGCTCTTGCCGCGTTCGTACAGCGGCAAGCTCGCCGCCTATACCCTAGCGTAGCGAACTGCCACGCTGGACGGGAGGCCCCGAGGTGAGTAACGGGGCCGCGTTTATTGTAATAGAGGCGGAGCGACGCGCGGGGCATTACAATGGCAGGCGTCCCCGTCACGGAGCGCCGGGCTACATTGCGGGCGATCCGCCCGCCGAGGTGAATTGTCGCCATGCCATCCGCCGCTTGTCCCACCCAGCCCGAGTTGCTGCACTTCGCCCTAGGCGATCTGCCGGCGGAGCAGTTCACGGCATTGGCGCGGCACGTCGAAAGCTGTCCGGCCTGCGAATCGGCCTTGCAGGCGTTCGACGGCTTGACGGACCCTCTGGGCGCCAAGTTGCGGCAACTGGGCGTCGGGGCGCCAGCCGACACTCCGCTGGAACCGGTCCCCGACGAGGTCTTTCTCGCGGCGCAGGCGGCGCTGGGGCGTCCGGCAGACTCGCAGTTGTTGACGGAGTTGCGGCACCTTGGCAAATTCGAGCTGCTCGAAGAGTTGGGCGCCGGTTCATACGGCAACGTGTTTCGCGCCAGGGACACCGAACTCGATAGGCTGGTCGCCATCAAGCTGCTGCGCGCCGGCCGATTGGCGAGCCGCGCCGAGATCGACCGGTTTCTGCGCGAGGCCCGCAGCGCGGCACAGCTCAAGCACGCCGGCATCGTCTCGCTATATGAAATCGGGCAGCACACCGACGAATCTTGGTACTTGGTCGAAGAATTCATCGAAGGGGCGACGCTCGCGAACCAAATGGCGAGCAGTCGCATCGCGCCGCGTCAGGCGGCGGAACTGATCGCCCAGATCGCCGACGCGCTGGCTTACGCCCATGCTCACGGCGTCGTGCATCGCGACATCAAGCCGTCGAACATCATGCTCGACCTGGAGGGCCGGCCGCACCTGATGGATTTCGGCTTGGCCAAGCGCGACGTCGACGATGAGCCGATGACGCCCGACGGCGAGGTGTTGGGCACCCCGGCTTATATGTCGCCGGAGCAGGCGCGCGGCGATTCGCGGCAGATCGACGCCCGCAGCGATCTTTATAGCCTGGGCGTCGTGCTCTACGAGTTGCTGACCGGCGAGCGGCCGTTCCACGGCAACCGGCGGATGCTGGTCCTGCAGGTCTTGGAAGACGAGCCGCGGGCGCCGCGCCGTCTGAACGACAAGATCCCTCGCGACTTGGAGACGATCTGCCTGAAGGCGATGGCCAAGGCACCGGCGCGCCGATACGCGACCGCCCGCGAGTTCGCCGACGACTTGCGGCGCTTTCTGCGCGGCGACGCGATTCTGGCCCGGCCGATGGGCCTAGCCGAAAAGCTCAAGCATTGGCGGCGCCGCAATCCCGTCGCGGCCGGGCTGTTGGCCGCCGTGACGCTTGGCTCGGCCTACGGCATGTGGCATCTTTCCAATCTTTCCGCGCAACTTGTCCGTTCGTCGGCCCTGGATAGCGCGGCCCAGGTTTCCGAGATGCTGGTGATCGTCAACGAGGACTATTCCCGGATTGTCGATCGCCTGTACCCGCAGAAGATTCTCGTCACGCACGACTACGCCGCCAAGCCGGGGGCGATTCCGCTGCCGGCCACGATGACGATCGATCTGGGGAATCACATCAGCGAGAAGAGCGCCTCGGGGATGCGCGTGCGGCTCTATAGCGATCATCCGTTCCGTCCGCGCACGGATGGCGGCCCGCGAGACGTCTTCGAGCGCGCGGCGCTCGACGAGCTGCTGGCGAACCCCGACGAGCCGTTTTGGAGCTTCGAGGACGTCGAAGACCGCCCGTCGCTGCGGTACGCCACTGCGCGGCGGATGGACCAGACCTGCGTGCGCTGCCATAACGGCCATCCCGACAGCCCCAAAAAAGACTGGAAAGTCGGCGACGTGCCCGGAGTGCTGGAGGTGATTCGACCGCTCGATCGCGACGTGGCCCGTGCGCGGCAGGGCCTGCACGGCACGTTGGTGGTGATGGGCGTCATCGGCGGCTCGCTGCTGGCGGCCACCGGCGTTTCGCTGGTCGTGGGCAACCGCAGGAGAAATACCGTAACATCGGAGCAGAAAAGGGATTAGGCAGTTCCTGAAGCTTGCGGCGGCGGCGCGAGTAACGCCGCCGCGTTAATATAGTTGGCAATTCCGATCCTCTTCCATTCCGAGCGGGAAGCTCAAGGAGCACGACAATGCGGCGCAATAATCGGCGCGAATTTCTGGCGGGCGTGGGTCGAGGCATGTTGGTCGCGGGCGTGGGTTACTCGGTGGCGGTCGACATGGGGCTATCGCCCGCCTTCGCCGACGACGGCAAGGAGACGCTTTCGTTCGGCGCGCTCGATCCGTTGGTGGCCATGATGCAGGAGACGCCGGTCGATCGGATTTTGCCCGCGGTGGTCGAGCGGCTGAATAGCGGCGTCGAACTGGCTCAGATCGTGGCCGCCGCCGCCTTGGCCAACGCTCGCACGTTCGGCGGCGAAGACTACATCGGCTTCCACACGTTCATGGC
>DATNEC010000143.1:0-2480 GCA_035606815.1 Pirellulales bacterium | reverse complement strand
TCCTGTCACGCCAACTATCGTACCGATCGGTCGACCAAAGGCAACCCAATCTCGCCGCCCTACTGCCGCGCGAGAAAGTCTGCTAGACTGCCGGCCAAAGAGGCGAGGGCCGGCATGCTCGACGATTGGCGACTGTTCTTTCGAGAATATCTGCGGAATTTTCACCACACCGGCGCCGTTTCTCCGAGCAGCCGCTTTCTGGCCGCTGCGCTGGCGCGGCACGTGAGCGAGAATCCGGGCAACGGCGCCGCTCCGCGGCGCGTGCTGGAGGTCGGCCCCGGCACGGGCGCCGTGACGCGGCAGATCGTGGCCTCGCTAGGCCCCTTCGACCGTTTCGACCTGGTCGAATGGAACAGCCGGTTCGTCGACTGCCTGCGGCGCCGCTTCGAGACCGAGGCGCCTTGGAAGGCCGTGGCCGATCGAGTTCGCGTGATCCATGCCCCGGTGCAAGATTTGCCGCGCGAAGGCGCCTACCAGGCGATCGTTTCGGGATTGCCGCTCAACAATTTCGCCGTGGCCGACGTCGAACAGATTCTCGAAGCCTTCCGCGGGCTGCTCGCGCCCGGCGGCACGCTGTCGTTTTTCGAATACATCGCCGTGCGGCCGGCGCGAGCGCTCGTCAGCGGCCGCGCCGATCGCCAGCGGCTGAAAGGTATCGGCCAAGCTCTCGAACAGATCCTGGCCCGCCACGAGTTCCACCGCGATTGCGTCTGGCCCAACCTGCCCCCAGCCTGGGTGCATCACGTGCGATTGTCGTAGCCGTACATGCAAGCCAATTCATTGGGCGTCGTTGGCGTCGCCCGCATTCGATTTGGCAACGTCGCCGTGCGGGCGGATGTTCTTCCCGGCGACGCCGGTCAGCGAATCGCCCAGATCGGCGCGGGCGGCGGCGGCGACTTGTTGCAAGCGTTCCACGACGCCGGGATGCTCCGCGGCGACGTTTTTCGTTTCCCCAGGATCGTCCTTGAGGTTGTAGAGCGCGAGGCCGATCTTCTCGAAGCGATAGCCGTGCCGGCTGGCGATGCCGCGAATGCCCGATAGTTCGATCGACTGCGGCTGGAGCTTGCCATAGTTCGACGGCTTGCCCGCCTTGCCCGGTTCGCCGGCCACGGTCAGGTACTCGTGCGGCAGGTGCAGTTTCCAGTCGCCTTGCCGCACGGCTTGCAGTTCGTCGCCCGAGTAGTACCAGAACACATCGCGTCCTTTGGCCCCCGGCTGGCCGAAGATTAGCGGCGCCAGGTCGATGCCGTCGAGCTTGACGTTTGGCGATTCAGCGTCGGGCAGTTCGGCGCCGGCCAGGCCCGCGAGCGTGACGCAAAGATCCATCGTCGAGACGACCTCGTCGCAGACTCGCCCGGCGGGAACCTTGCCGGGCCAGCGCACCAGGCACGGCTCGCGCACGCCTCCCTCGAACGTCGTCAGTTTGCCTTCTCGCAAAGGGCCGGCCGAACCGGCATGCTCGCCGTAAGAAAGAAACGGGCCGTTGTCCGACGAGTAGATTACCAGCGTCCGCTCGCCGAGCCCATGCTTCTCGAGCGCGGCGAGAATCTCGCCAACCGACCAGTCGAGTTCCTCGATGACGTCCCCAAACAAGCCTCGGCCGCTTTTGCCGCGAAACTTGTCCGAGGCGAAGATCGGCACGTGGGGCATGACGTGCGGCAGATAGAGAAAGAACGGCCGTTCGCGATTGCGTTCGATGAAGCCGACGGCCCGCTCGGTCAACCGCCGGGTGAACTGCGATTGATCCGGGTCGCGTTCGACGACCGTTTCGTTTTCGTACAGAGGCAGCGCCGGAATGCCGCGAACCACCGGATGCAGCGGGCCGTTATCGTTCGAGTACGGAATGCCGAAGAATTCGTCGAAGCCCTGCCGCGTCGGCAGAAACGGCCCTTGATGACCGAGATGCCACTTGCCGTAGATCGCCGTGGCATAACCCTGGGAATGGCACATCTCGCTGAGCAAGGTCTCTCGCGGGTTGATGCCGACGGTGCTCGTGTGGTTGAGCGCCCCGGCCATGCCGACGCGGTTCGAGTAGCAGCCGCTCAACAGCGCCGCGCGCGAGGCCGTGCAAACCGGCTGCGCGACGTAGAAGCTGGTGAACCGCGTGCCTTCGCGCGCCAAGCGGTCGATATTCGGCGTCTTGAGATCCGTCGCCCCATAGCAGCCGACGTCGCCATAGCCCTGATCGTCGGCGAAAATGAGCACGATGTTCGGTCGCTTGACCTCGGCGGCAAGCGCTCCGCTGGCCAGCGCCGCCAGGGCGCCGGCTGCAACCAATATCCACAGCGATTGCCGCCCGCCAGACAAAACGGATCGGAAAGCGATGCTTACGAAGCGGACGAACATGGTGATTTCCCGAAGCAGTACAGGCATTTTCCGCGGGCGGCGGCGAACCACCGCCTCTCAAAGCACTCTCCCAATATGCGTCGCCGAAACACGCGGGTCAATCGGCCGGGGCCGACCCCGCGCCCTTGTTCCAG
>DATNEC010000019.1:0-3237 GCA_035606815.1 Pirellulales bacterium | reverse complement strand
GCCATGAATGGCCGGCCCTCGCGAGGAATTGTAAGGCGGGGCCGATTTTCGAGTGTCACCGGCCGGTCGAAGCCGTGTAAAAGAAGCGTAAAACTGGGAGGTGCTGCCGCCGCGGACGTGGAGATGAGCATTGGCCGGATGGGCCCAGGCGGCCAACTTGGCCGAAGATGGCGCGCAACAAGTGGCCGCCTTCGCCATTTTCATTCTGAGTCATTGCCCTGAATTTCCCTTCGGCTGCCTGGCTCGACGGGCCGCGCATGTCGGAAGCGACCGCCGAAGGCGGCCAATCCTCAATCGAAGATTCCCCGTGACAAGTGGCCGCCTTCGCGAGCCAATCCGGCTTGGTTCCGGCAGATCATCCAAAGCGAGGGTTGTTCCTATGTTACCCAGAGGCCGGCTTGGAGGAGCAGCGATCGAGTTTCCCAGGTCTGGCCGGACAAATGCACGTCAATGAATGAGCGGCAGTAGAAACAGCCGCCCCAGCCCGGCTAGGACCATAACCGTCATGGTGCGAGGACCAAGAGGGAAGGCGGAGAGCAGGCAGAGCACGGCCAGGCTCCAAACGTAATAGCCCGCCAACAAGCCGCCTGCATCGTCAACCGACGCCGACCAAACGGCAACCGCGCAAATGCCCAACGCCGCCGCATAGCACTGCCCTTTGCCGCGCCGCGCCCGGTACAAGGCCCACGGCGACAACAAGAGCAAAAGGTTGGCCAAGTTCAGCATGGAGTAATAACCATACGCGACCCAGCGATGCTCGATGCCTGGGTCGGGCATGCTGAATTGGGCCATGGCACAGGCGCCTGCCGCCTGCCACCCGGCGATCGAGGAGTTCGAGCAGCCGCGAACGGCGGGCAGAAACAGCGACGCCAGCAACAGCGCCCAAGCCAGGTAGGCAGTCTTGCCGCCGCGACGGCCGGGAAGCTGCCAATTCGACAGATCGCCTCGGCAATTCAAGGCGCAAGCCGACAAGCCGACGATCAGCACCGCCGCGCCCGTCCCGCGCAGCCTCGCGAAGGCCGCGGTACAAGCGGCCCATGCCGTGAAACTCAAGATGCCGCGCAAGCTGAACTGCCACCGGCGAGTTGCAGGAGCCTCATTGCCCTCGGCGGCCATGGCGACGATCCATGCAAGCCGGTCGCCCTCGGCGGGCGAATGTCGTTGGCAGGTTCATGTTCGCATTTCCGGTTGGGATCGCCCAGACTCCACATAACAGAGAGGCTCGGCGCGGGCCGTTTATTCCCGAGAGAGAAAACTTGTGGCAGGGGGCGGGCGCTCAGTGTGGGCGACGCTCGGTATCACGAAATTGCGGCTTCGCCACCCAAGCTGGATTGCCAAGCTTGCAGTCACGAAGTGTCCTAGTCATCATCGAGCTTTGTGCATCCCCCGCTCCGCACGCGGACTACAACTGAGCAGTAGGCACTTCTCCGGACGGGAAAATATGGCGGCGACGTTCCGAGTTGGAGCCTTCGGGTACACCGTGAGAGGCGACGTCGGTGCGCTGCCGACCACCTACAATTCAATGGTCGAGCATGCCACGCTACACGATGACTTCGACATCAACGGCGCTGGCGGGACGGCACTGGTGATTTCGGTCGAGAGCGCGGCGTCCGGCTGGCCCGAGTTGGTCGTCTCACAACGATTCGAGCCCGGACCAGAGGCGGGATTTTTTCCGGGAGCCCTTCTTGTCCCGGAGAACCACCTTCTCTTTATAGGAGCGGGAACGCGGTTGCTCGCATACGATCTCCGAAGCGTGCGCCGGGTCTGGGAAGACGCAGCCGAGACCGGGTTCTGGGAATGGAAACGACACGACGACGTGGTGCTGATGTCGGCGGAGTTGGAATTCGCGGCCTGGGATCTCCGCGGCAAAAAAATGTGGACCGCATATGTCGAACCACCGTGGGACTATGCGGTTCGGAATGGTCGTGTTGAACTCGACATCATGGATAGGAAGTCGAGCTTCCACATAAAAACGGGGCCTGTCACCAGAGAACGCGAATAGCGCCGGGGGTTCACGTCGGGGCGTGGATTGGAACCTGCAATCGCCCGGTCGCAGGCAACTTCGGCCGCTCGTCCTTGAGCGCCACGCCGCTGATCTTCCGCCGCAACGCTTCGCCCAACAGGTAATGAATCGTGGCGGCGGCGGCCGCGGGAGACAGGCCCTCGGGACGAATACTCGACACGCAGTTCCGCTCGGCGTCGGTGCGGCCGGGCCGCGGATCGAAGACCAAGTAAGCGCCCAGACTGTCGGGCGAGCTAAGGCCGGGCCGTTCGCCAAGCAAGATCACCGCGGTTTGGGCGCCGAGCAGTTGGCCGATTTCGTCTTCGATGGCGACGCGCCCCTGCGCGACCACTGTCACCGGCGCCAGGCGCCAGCCCTCTCGTTCGGCCAAAGGCACAAATGCCGCCAACAGCGCCATTGCGTGGCGCTCGACGGCCAGCGCCGATAGTCCGTCGGAAACGATCAGCGCCACGTCGGCCGGCGGAGCGCCGGCGGCAAACAGGCCGCGGCTCTCGTCGGCGAGACGGCGCCCTAGGTCGGGCCGCGCCACGAACGTCCTGCGGTCGGCCGCGGCGCTGCGGGCGACGATCGTCGCCAGGCCGAGCCTTGCGATCTCGGCGGCCAGCGACTCGGGATCGAACGGCCGCTCGACCGCGTCGCGAGCGCGGGCGTGGGCTGCTTGGAAGTCGAGCAGTTCATGCGTCGGCAGGCTGCCGCCGGCCCGGCCCAGCGCGATACGCGCCGGCGTCAACTCTCTCAGGCGGCGCCAAGGATCGGGCACGGCGGGCGGCGGATGCGTGTTCATTCGCTCGACGATTCTCTTAACGGTTCTCTCAACAACGCTTGCCCGGCGCCGGGCGGCGACAACTGGTTACAGGCGTTCATCACGCCCATCCGCTGGAGCCAAGCCTCGAACTCCGGAGCCGGCCGCAGGCCGAGCGCTTGGCGCAGATAGTGGCTATCGTGGAACGAGGTCGATTGATAGTTGAGCATGATGTCATCGGCGCCCGGCACGCCCATGATGTAATTGCAGCCGGCGACGCCCAACATCGTCAGCAGCACGTCCATGTCGTCCTGGTCGACTTCGGCGTGGTTCGTGTAGCACACGTCGCAGCCCATCGGCAGCCCCAGCAGCTTGCCGCAGAAGTGGTCTTCCAGCCCGGCGCGAATGATTTGCTTGCCGTCGAACAAATACTC
Organism: Pirellulales bacterium; assembly: GCA_035606815.1. GTDB lineage: Bacteria > Planctomycetota > Planctomycetia > Pirellulales > JAICIG01 > JAICIG01. The sequence continues at coordinate 38 of DATNEC010000019.1, read as the reverse complement.
AGGGCCGATGAAGCCGACGACCGTGTTGACCAACAGCG
>DATNEC010000697.1:0-3048 GCA_035606815.1 Pirellulales bacterium | reverse complement strand
CGGCTGGTCGAACAGTTGTTCGAGGAATTGCTGCATCGCGACGTGGACGACGGCGCCTTGAACTTTTTCCTGGGGCTGCTCGACAAGGGCGAGTCGGCGACCGAGGTCGTCGCGCAGATCCAGAAGACGACGGAATTCCTGGCCGCCGACGTGCAAACGCTGTTCCAGCAGCTTTTGCACCGCGGCGCCGAGCCGAGCGCCGTGGACTTCTTCAGCAACATGCTCGGCGCGAGCGGAAACCAAGCGCCGGCGGAAGAGATCATCCTCTCCTCGCCCGAGTATTTGCAACTGCACGGCGCCGGCGGATTTCTCAACTCGATGTATCAAGACGTTTTGGGGCGGGCCATCGACCCCGGCGCGGCGGCGTTTTGGAGTGGCAAATCGCTTTCCGACGGCGCCGCTCGCGACCAGATCGCGGCCGCCGTGTTCGCGAGCGAAGAGTTTCTCTCCGAGTTGGTCGATCGCGATATCCAACAGTTTCTCGGCCGGCCCGCGGATGCCGGCGCCTTGAACGCCTTCGTCAACGCCCTTCGAAGCGGCGCCACCGACGACCAAGTCGTCGCTGCGATCCTAGGCTCGGCGGAATTCGCCGGCGACGTTTGAGCGACTCATTTGCAGTTCTTGAGGAACGTCACGAGGTCCGACAATTCCTGCGGCGATATTTGCCGATCGAGACCTTGCGGCATGATCGAGATGGTTCCCGGCAGCATTTCTTCGATGTTGTCGCGGGCGATGCGAAATTCCTCGGTCGGTCCCTTGGCCAGCACGACTTCGTCGGCGCCGTCCTCGCGCAGCAGGCCCATGAACGTCTGGCCGTCTTGCGTGGAGACGACGATCGGCTCGAAGCTGCGAACCAGGCTCGCGCTCGGATACACGATCGCCTCCAGCAAGTCGCGCTCCGCGCGGACTTGCCCGATTCGCGTCAGATCGGGCCCCAATCGCCCGCCCAGATAGCCGATGGCGTGGCACGAGGCGCAGGCGGCCTTGACGCTGTTGAACACGGCCTGGCCACGGCGAATGTCGCCGGCGGGCAACGAGGCCAACAATTCTTCGAGCCGGGCTTTTTGTTCGGCCAGCCCGACGTCGAGCCGCGCATACAGCTTTGCCGCCTGCTCCTGCACGGGCGGACCGAATTTCGCTAGCCGCGGTTTGAGCGTCTCGGCCCGCAGCGCGGCCAGGCCCGGCGATTCGTTCAGCGCGGCGACCACCTTCAGGCCGACTTCTTCGTCGCCGCATTGCTCGAAGGCCGCCAACAGGCGATCGACTTCCAGCGGGCCGACTCCTTTGATCGTTTCGGCCAGCGAAATCAGTTGCTCGCGATCCAGCCTAGCCTTCGACAGCACCTCCACGGCGGCCAGGCGCACGCCCACGGAACGGTTGGGATCCAATTGCGTCAGCAAAAACCGGAACGCCTCGGGGCTTGGAGTCCCGATGCCTCCGGGCGCCGCGGCCAGCGCCGCGACCCGCAGATCTTCCGCAGCGTTGCCGTCGCCGGCGACTTTCAGCAATCCCTCGACGAGCCGGGCATCGCTGACTTTGGAGCTGTTGAACGAGCGGACGGCGGCGATGGCTTTGGGAAGCAATTCGGCGTCGCCCGCGGACAAAATCGGCGCCAAGCCGGCGCTCCAAGCCGGCGGCATGTCTTTCAGCTTCGATTCGGCGATCGCCTCAAGCACGCTGCCGCGTTCGGTGTTCGAAGCCCGATCGTCTCCCAAACGCGACGCGAGCAACTGCTGAATCTCGGGCGAACCGGCCAGGCGCCCCAATTGACGTTCCAGTTCGGCTCGCTCATCGCCCGACAGGTTCGACGACGCCAGCCGCTCGCGGAAATGCTCGGCCAATGCCCCGCCCCATTCGGGCCGCCGGCCGACGATCCAGGCCGCCGTTTGCTTCACCGCTTCGTCCTTCGACGCCAGGTACGGAGCGACGACCGCCGCCGTCAATCCCCCTGCGGGCATCTGGTCGAGCGCGGTCAGCGCTGCGCGCTGCGATAGCAAATGAGGGTTCTTCAAACCCTCCCGCGTGGCGTCCGCATCGCCGATTTCGATCAGCGCGTAGGCGAGCGAATGTTCCAAGGCACGATCGGCAGGCGCCGCCGCGGCGGCAAGCAAAGCCGGAATGGCCGTCTTGTCGCCCAGCCGCCCCAGGGCTTCGGCCGCGGCCCGCCGGTTCGCCGCCGATTCGCTATGCAGCATGTCGAGCAACTGCGGCAGGGCTTCGCGATCGAGCCGCACGCTGATCGAGTGCAGCGCCGCCTGGCGCACGACTTCGTCGCCATCGTCCAGCGCGGCGCGAGCGACTTCCCGCGCGGCCGAGTCGTCGATGCGCGTCGCGGCCCAGACGGCATTGAGTCGGGCTGTAGTCGAGGAGCCGGTTTGAATGACGGCGGTCAGGGCCTGTACGGCGCCGGCGCCGCGGCGGCCCAACTCGACGATCGCCCGGCGCCGCACGGCGGGCCGCGCATCGCCCAAGCGCTTGCAAAGCTCCGCCGTCGACGCGGCGGACCAATCGAGCCGCAGCCCGCGCGGGTCGGCGACGCGCCGGGCGCCGGTCTTTTTCACGCGATAGATCGCACCCAGCACGTCGGGCTTGTGCAACTGCGAAGTCGGGCAGCAGAGCTTGTACCAGCCCCCCGTGTCGATCACGATCAGACTGCCGTCGGCGTCCTCGAAGACGTCGGTCGGGTGAAAGTCTTTTTGGTTCGAGACGAGAAAGTCGTGGTTTTCCGGCTCGAACATCGCGCCCGCCGACTTCAGGGCATGCCGCGTGATTTTTTGCAGGTTGAAGCAGGCGGCGAACAGGTTGTTTTGGTACTCGGCGCCGAACACGTCCGACTCATAGCTCGCCAACCCGCAGGGCGCCGCCGGGCCTAAGTGGACGAGGACCGGCATCACGTCGGGGCCGGTCCGCGGATGTCCGTCGAGCACGGCATGCACCTTGCCGCACACGCCTCCGTAGATGGCATGAATCAGCCCGTCGCGCAGGCCGCCGCCCGGATGCTGCAAAAAGGTGGTCGTGAAAATGCGTTCGCCGCCGGGCGTGAACGCG
>DATNEC010000137.1:0-23180 GCA_035606815.1 Pirellulales bacterium | reverse complement strand
TTCCTCCAACTTCGCCAATTCGTCCACCCGCGGGGCGACGATCGCGCGGCGCAAGGCCCCCAGCTTCTCGGCCGCCGCCTCCATCCGCTCGGCGCCGTCGCCGGCGACGGCCCGCGCGACGGCCAGTTTTTCCTGACGCACTTGCTCGGGCAATTGGGCCAGCCGCTCGGCCAGCGCTTTGAGATCGAGCGAACGGACCAGTTCTTCCACCTTCTTGGCCGACTCTTGATCTTGCGGATCGTCGGCGCGGGCCGCCGCCGCAAGCACGTCGGCCAACGTCTCGGCTTTGTCGGCGATTTGTTCCGCGTCGCCGGCAAGACCGCCGGACTGACTGTCGCCGCCCGTCTGCGATTGGCCCGCGCCGGGCCGCGGCGGCTGGTCGCCGTCTTGCGGCTTGCCGTCGCCGCCGGCGGAACCCTCGGCATCCGCCAAGCGGTCCTTGAATTCCTGCTGCCGGCGGGCCAATTCGGCCGCCATTTGCTGCGCCGCGGCGATGCGATCGGCTTGCTCCTTGGCTGCCAGCGCCGCGACTTGTTCGGCAAGCTCGCGGAATTTCGTCTTGGCCTCGCCGGCCGAAGCTTGGGCTTCGTCGCTCTTCCCGCGGTCGAGGGCTTCCGCCGCTTGCTCGGCCGACTTGGCCGCCGAGTCCATCCGCTGCTTCGCCAGATCGGTGGCGCCCTTCAGCTTTTCCAAGGCTTTTTGAAGGTCGCGCGATTCAAGGGCGATGTCGAGTTGACGGTCCTCCAGTTCCTGGCGATCGGCCTGACGATCGGAAGAGGGCTGGTTTTCTGGAGTTCCGGCGTCCTTGGCGTCAGCGCCATCCTCGGAAGACTTGGCCGACTCGCCGGCGGCCGAAGGAGACTCGGAGGGCGGAGCGTCGGCGCCGGTAATGCCCGCCAGAGCGGCGTAAACGAAGTCCTCGCTGTCGGCCAACGCTTCGAGCCGTTCGACGAGTTGCCGCGCCTCTTCTTCGTCGCTCTTGGGACGCCGCAGCTTCTGCTGCTGCAGGCGGTCGAAGAGCCGGAGCTGCGCCAACATCTGGCGATTGGGATTCTTGAAAATGTCGATCCGCAGGCGATTGCGGCCTTCGATCAGGTCTTTCAGCGCGTCGCGCATTTGCAGCGCGGCCGTGTCGTATTTGCCCGCCGCGAGCGAGTCGGCCGCGGCCAGCATCGAAGTCTCGGCCTGATACAATAGTTCCGTCTCGTTGATGCCGAGGGCCTCTAGCCCCTCGGCCAACTCGCGCGTCGATTTCGCCAGTTCGCCCTCGAACTTGGTGAGCGAATCGACCGCCGACAAGTCGGCTTGTCCCGTGTGCTCGAAGGTCCGCGACAGCCGGACCGCGCGGTTCAAGGCGTAACGCTGCCGCGCGATCAGTTCTTCGAGCGTTTTGAGCCCGCCGCCTTGCGACATCTGCCCCGCTGCGGGATCGATCAGCCGGTATTGCCGGCGGAACGGCCGAATGTCGATGAACCGCAGATCGCTCTCGGTGCGCTGCGGCGAACCAGGGCGAATATCTTCGGCGAAGGCGTAGTACATCACGCTGTCTTGCTGGGTCAGCTCGAAGAGCTCCAGCGGCAAGACCTTCTCCAATTCGGCCCGAGTTTGCGGCGAAAGCCGGCCGGCCGTCTTCAACTCCTCCGATGCGGCCGCAAAATCCTCGGCCAGCAGCGGGTATTCCTCCTCGTTGTTGACTTCGAACATGACGCCGGCGCGGGACAGGCCGAAATCGTCGCTGACGCGGATTTTCATCAGCACCTCGGCCAGCGTGTGGACCTCCAAGGCTTCCGCCGGGCTTTCGAACCAGACTTGCGGCGATTCGTCCTGCCGCGCGCGGAGCCGGTGCTTGTTCTCGGCCAACTCCATGCCGTCGGCGGCCGCGGCCACGATGGCGAAGGTCTTGTCGGTCGCGACTTCGAACTCGGCCGACAATTGCTTGCCTTCCACGGCAAGCGGAATTCGCTCGGGCGCCGGCGGTTGCCGACCGGCGCGGCGGCCCAGGTCTTGCATCTCGATCGACGCGCTGGCAGGCGCCCGGTCGAGTTCGACGACGAGCTTGACGCGCGAGCCAACCAGGGCAGTGATGTCGCCGCCCTCGACGACCGATTCCGACAACCCGGTGTAGGCCGGCGGCTGAACGGCGGCCTCGATCTTCGCGATCTTGAGCGGATAAAGAACGCCGATGCGGTACGTCTTGCTTGCCGCCGAGCCGGCCGCCACGCGGTAAGCGAGCGGGCGCCGAATTCGCGGCAGCGGAACCTCGAACGCCAGCCGGCGCTGTCCGGCGTCTGTGCCAGAAGATACTGGCAGCAATTCCTCGCGCCAATCGGCGTCGTCTTCGTCCAGGCGCCGCGTGCTCAGCGAGACCGTTTCGCCGATCCGGCCTTCTACGATGATCTCGACGGGCAGCGATTCGCCTTCCTTGACGGCCGTATCGCCGGGCGTCACCGTGAGCCGGGTGTAAGGCTCTTCGCCCAACAGCGCCCGCTGGACCGCGATTCGCCATTGCCAATCCAGCGCCGAGGCCCCCGCCAACAACAGTCCCACGCCCGCGGCCAAGAGCGACGCAAAAGCCAGCGACTTCCAGGGCACGACGGCATCGAGCGGCAACGGCTGGGCGCGGCGAATCGTGTCGTCTTCGAGCGCTACGATCAGGGCGCCGGCGGCGCCCGAAGCCTGAATTTCGCCGCTCGACAACTCGCCGAACTCGACGGTGGTGCGAATCCGCTGCCCAAGCTGCGGAAAGACGCGTTCGATCACCGAGGCGGTCGCTCCGCGCCGCCAGCGCCTTAGCGAGCGGGCCGCAAGGCCCAGCGCGACGCTCGCGGCGGCCAAAACGACGCCGGCGATCGCGGCCACTCGCCAAGGGCGAGAAAGCTCCCACGCGTAATCGACCGCGGCCAACAGCGCCACTCCGGCCAGCGCGGTCAACAGCGACCAGCAGACTGCCTGCCAGAGTTGCACGCGCCGCGCCTGCAGCCAAATGCGATCGAAACGGCGCACGAATCCGGATCGAGTTTCTGCATGGGCCATGATTCGATTCTCCTTTTTACTTCGGCCGCGGCTTGATCTGTGTCTCATCCGCGGCGAATACGATTAAGCTGTCGTGCGGTTGGCGACCAATCCTTCGAGTAGCAGGGCGACGAGCAACAACGCGGCGGCCCAGGGCCAAATTTCGCTATCGATCATTTCCGTTCCCAACGCGGCCTGCGTCGCGGCCGGCGCGGCGCGCGGCAGTTCGTCGCCGTCGGCGATCTTCAAGCCGAAGCGGTTGGCGAACTCCTCGCGCGTGCAGCGTTCGGTTTCAGCCTCGCGCGGGCTGGCGTTGACGACCAGCCGGTAGCCGTCGCCCGCCACGACGCCCGGCCGGGCGTCGCTCGGCAGCCCGGCGTTTCCTTCGAGCACCGCCGCGCGCACGCGTCCGCCGGCGGCGAGACCGGTTTGGTAGCCGAGCAGTTGATAAACCAACGGCAAGTAAAGCCGGCTGCGCGGCCAGTCGCTCCATTGCCGATCGCAGCTCGACGTAAACCACAGCAGCGAGCCTTTGCCGCGGCGCCGCTCGATGAGCGCCGGCTTGCCGCCGCGGAACACGGCCAGCACTTGCGCGTCTTCGGCCGGAGCGACGTCGACGCACGCCGAGAACGCGAGGCGTCGCAAATCGCCCAACTGCGGATCGCTGAACGCCGCGAAGATCGGATGCTTGACGTCCCAGGTTTGCAAGCGGAGCGGCAGATCGGTCGCCGCGGCGACGCCCGCGATGCGGCCCGGCGTCAGCCCGGCGGTCGCGAGCGCGGCGGTCCGCTCGGGCGTGACGTTTTCGCCGCCGAACGCCAACAGCTTTCCGCCGCCTTCGACGAACTGGGCCAGCCGCCTGGCGTCGCGCGGATCGAGTTCGCCGGCATCGGCCAGCACGACGACGTCATAGCGATCGAACCTCGCCGGAAGATCGTCGACCGCGACCGCCGCCGGCTCGAACGAAACGGCGTCGTCGAGCTCGCCGGGCGGCGCCAGGCGCAGCGCAGCTTCGAGAAAGTGCGTCGCCGCCAGCCAGGGCGATGCCGCCGAGCGACCGTCGACGAGCAGCGCCTGATAGGGCTTCGAGGCCAGGATCGCCACGTATCGCTCGTTGTCGAGCGGCAAGTCGTCTTCCGTTTCGACGAACACTCTGCCTTGCCACTCGCCTTCGGCCAACGGAGGCAGATCGAAGCGCCGCGATTCGGCCGCGCCCGGCTCGATCTTCACCCGCTCGCGCAGCTCCAGCTTGCGCTCGCCGGCGGACAGCCGCAGCACGACCGACAGCTCTTCGGTGCTGAAGGGGCCGCCGTTATGGACCGTCGCATGCACGGCGGTCTGCTCGCCCGGCCGCAGCCAGACCCGCTCGGCGCGGGCTTCGACGACGGCCACGTTGTTCACCGCCGAGCGGCCCAAGTCGTGCAGCGAGGCGACTACGTCGTCTTGGAGTGCATCGACCTCGCTCCAAGCCAGGCCGCTGCGCTGCAGATCGGTGTAGACGTGCAGGAAGCGAGGGCCGGGGGGGGCCTTGGCCAGCACGTCGCGCGCCCAGTCCATCGCCGCGCCGTAGTCGGTGCCGCCGTAGCACGCCTCGGGGGCGACCAACTTCGCAGACAGTTCCGCCGCCGAAACGTCGCGTCGGTCTCTCTCGGTCGCCCGCCCGCCGACCAGCTCCGGCCCGAAGGCCGACGCCTCCGGCTCGCTCTGGCGACCGCTGTCCGTCAGGGGCCGCACGGCCTGGTCGAAGAAGGCGATCTCGAAACGCGTATTCTCCTCGGCATGGTCCAACAATTCTCGCACGGCGGCGACGGCGCGGTCGACCAGCCGGGCGCCGTCTTGCTTGAGTTCCATCGTTGCCGAACGATCGATGAGCACGGCGACCGTCTGCTTCTCGCCCGCGGCGCGAAACGCCAGCCAGAAGGGCCGCGCGAACAGCACCGCCAACAGCGCGATGCACGTCAACCGCAGCGAGAGCAGCAGCCAGCGCATCACGCGCCGGCGCCGCGCGTTCCGCTCCAGCACGACGCGCAGGAAGCGCAGCGTGCCCAGATCGACGCGCCGCGTCTTCTGGCGAAATACGAGATGGATCACGATCGGAATCGCCATTGCGGCCAGCGCGCCGAGGAATCCGATCTGCACGAACGACATGACAGCTCAACCTGGCCTATTTAACGGGTACTTAGCCACGGATGAAACACGGATGAAACACGGATCAATCATAGTGGAGTTGACTGTAATGGCGCCTAAGTCGCATAACGAATTATCCGTGTTCGATCCGTGTTTCATTCGTGGCTAACTTCGGTAATTCGATCGCACTCACCCTGCCTTTGCGCGGCGCACCAGATAATCGAGCAGGGCCTGGTCGAGCGGTTCGTCGGTGGTCAGCTCGACGCGGTCGATGGCGCGGTTGCGGCATTCGGCATCGAGCTCGTCGCGCCAGGCCCGCACCGCGGCCAGATAATCGTCGCGGACGCTTTCGGCCTGCGTGACGAGCGTTTCGCCCGTCTCCAGGTCGTGAAAGCGGCAGTGTCCTTCCAACGGCAAGTCGCGCTCCCAGGGATCCCAGAGGTGAAACACGATCACCTCGTGGTTGCGGAACCGCAGCCGCTCGACGGCCTTCATCAGCCCATCGAGATCGTCGAACAGGTCGCTGACGATGACCACGATGCCGCGATGGTTACAGAGTTCGGCCGCTTGCTGGAACGCGCGGCCGCAATCGACCGACGGCCGCGGATCGGCGCCCTCGATGACGCGCAGAATCTCCTGCAATTGATGCGAGCGGGCCTTGGGCGCCAGATGGGCGAGCACCTCGTCGGCCAGCAGCACCAGCCCCACGGCGTCGTGTTGCTTGAGGGCCAGGTGGGCCAAGGCGGCGGCCAGCGCCGCCCCATATTCGAGCTTGCTGACGCCCTTGCTGCGGCAGCCCATCGACGCGCTGATGTCGAGGAGCAGATACAGGTTCATGTTCGTTTCGGCGTCGAACTGCTTCACGTACAGCCGCTGCTGCCGCGCGAACAGCTTCCAGTTGACGTGCCGCAGGTCGTCGCCTTGGGCGTATTCGCGGTGCGATGCGAACTCGACGCTGAAGCCGACGAACGGGCTGCGGTGCAACCCGTGCATGAAGCCCTCGACGATGCCTTGGGCCCTCAACTCGAGATTTTCCAATCGCGAGAAGAAGGCGGGATCGACCAATTGTCGGGCGTCGGTGGGCATGGTTGCTTAGTCGGCCTTTCGGGCATTGGAGAGGCGACCGTTTCCGGCGCGCTCGGCGCCGGCTTCCGCCCCGGAAATGGACGTGCGGAGAGCGTTAAAGAAGGTCCAAGTCGGAAACGCGGTCGGCACCGGCCGGCAGTATTCGACCTCCCACACCGTCTCGTCGCGGTATTTGAGTTTCACCCCGCCAGCCGTCATGCGGCAGGCAGCGTAGTGCCAGACCGATTCGCCGCCCGCGGCGTCGCGAGGTTCCAACAGAATCAACACGTCGGGATTCGTGCCGCTGGTGGCGAAGCCGAAGACGGCGCCGAGAAACGACTTTGTTTCCGGGACGCTGTATTCATAAATCGGCGTCGGCAGCAAACGCATTTCTTCCGTTGTGTTAGCGAGATCATCGGTAAGAATGCGGGCTGAAAAGTTGCGCACCAATTTGCGTGCTTGCAGCTTGCGCGCCGTGTTCCTCGCCGCGGCGGCAGACTCGCCAGGAATTAGATGAAACTCCGCCCCGCGCGCCGTGGAGCGGTACTCGCGGCCATCGCCCCAGCGGACCGCAAGCAAGCCGTCGAAGACCGACGAGAAACAATAACCCCACCTCGGCGGGTCTTCCTCCATCGCTTCGATCTTCTGGAACGCCACGGGCCGGCCGCCCTCCGTCCAGACCCACATCGTGGCATCGCGAAAATGCCGCGGCTGGTCGTCGTAGCGAAAGACGGGCGAATCGAAGAATTGCGGCTGGCGGTCGCCTTGCTCGAAGCGCACCTGAGTCTGTTTGGCCCGCGAACGCATCTCGGCGAGCAGCCGTTCTCGCTGCTGCCGCTTGTCATCTTCGGCCCCATTCGCCAAATTCGCCGCCAGCGCCGCACACACCACCGCCGCGGCGGCGAGCAGGCAAACTCCAATGATCGAGCGCCACACGCTCGCACGCGGCTTCATGGTTTCTCCTCCACCGCGACCGCCTTCAGCAGCCGCTCGACCAAGGCGTCGGAGTCGAGGTTGTCGGCGCGGGCGTGGAAATTGAGCACCAAGCGGTGCCGCAGCACGGGCGCCGCCACCGCTTGAATGTCGGCGAAATCGACATGGTACTTGCCCGACAGGATCGCCCGGCCCTTGGCCCCCAGCACCAAGTATTGCGAGGCCCGCGGGCTGGCGCCGTAGGACAGATACTTGTGGATCGCGGCCAGCGCGCCCGGCGAGTGTTGTCCGGGCTCGGGCCGTGTGGCGGCCACCAGCCGCGCCGTGTAGCGAATCACGCTGTCGGCGATCGGCACTCCGCGCACCAATTCCTGCAACCGCAAGACTTCCTCCGACGACAGCACTTTTTCGGCGTGCGCCGAGAGCGTGCTGGTCGTGCCCTTGATGATCTGCACCTCTTCGTCCACCGTCGGGTATTTGACCTTCAGGTTGAACATGAAGCGGTCGAGCTGGGCCTCGGGCAGCGGGTAGGTGCCTTCCATCTCGATCGGATTCTGCGTGGCCACGACGAAAAAGGGCGGCTTGAGATGATACGTCTCGCGGCCCACCGAGACCTCGCTTTCCTGCATCGCCTGCAGCAAGGCGGCCTGGGTCTTGGGCGGCGTGCGGTTGATTTCGTCGGCCAGCAGGAAGTTGGTGAACACCGGTCCCGGCACGAACGACACCCGGTGCTTGCCGGTCGCCTGGTCTTCCTCCATGACGTCGGTGCCGGTGATATCGGCCGGCATCAGGTCGGGCGTGAATTGCACGCGGCGGAATTCCATCTCCAGCGTGCGCGCCAAGGTGCGGGCCATCAGCGTCTTGCCCAAGCCCGGCACGCCGTGCAGCAGCACGTGCCCGCGGCACAGCAAACTGATCAACAGCGAATCGATGATCTCGTGCTGCCCGACCACGACCTTGCTCATTTCTTGCTTGACGCGGTCGCGCGCCTCGCGCAGCCGGGCGATGACGGCCACGTCGTCGGCGCCGTTGTCGGAGTGCGAAGCGGCGGGCGAGAGGGGTTTGACTTGGCTCATGCGGTGCTCCGGGTCGAAGAAATCAAACTTGTTTGGCGGCGATCGGGTTGAGGAATTCAAATGTTCTTCAAGGGGCGCCACGAGATTATTTCACCTTTCCCGCCTCCCGCGGATCGACCAGTCCGTCGGCGTCGCCGTCGAGGTCGTGAAATACTTCGCGCGGGCCTAAAAACTCGTTCCAGGTCAGGTCGCCGTCGTTGTTGCGGTCCATCCGCTGAAACCAAATCGGCCCGATCGGCCGTCGCTGTTGGAAGGCGGGGGTCTGCGCGGCGAGTTGCTCGCTCGGGCCGAATAACTGATAGCTGCCGCGCACGAACTCCATGTGGAAGTGCCGCACCGGCTCCTTCTGGCCGAGGCCGGGCCGCCGGTCGCGATCGAGCCGCGCGAGGGCCGCGGGGGCTTGCCGCAGTTCGCGCACCGAGACGCGGCCGTCGGCATTGGCGTCGAGCGCCATGAAAAAGCCGTAGCCCGTGTCGTAGACGTTGACGCGGCAGGTGGTCGCCGCCGGCTCGCTTCGGGCGGCGACGTATTGCTTCATTTCGTCGGCGAACAGCTTGTCGTCGCCATCAGCGTCGATCAATTCGAACAGCCCGCGCTCGAAGCGGATGCGCTCGGCCGTCTCGTCGCGATCGAGGTAGCCGTTGGCGTCGCCATCCAGCAGGTTGAACTGCCGCATGGCGGTCTCGATCGCCGAGGCGATCGGATCGAGATTGCGGTGCGAGAAGGTCAACACGGCGCCGGCGAATGCGATCTTGGCGTAGTCGGCGCGCTCGGCGGCATCGAGCCGTTCGCCGCCGGCGCCCTCGACCGCGAGCGTGCCGCCGCCGGCCTCGGCGGGCTTCAAATCGGCCGACAGTTCGACGTCAGGCTCGGCGTGCCCCAGCCCTCGCAATTCGTCGGCGTCGAGCCGCTTGTCGCCGTCGGCGTCGAGGGCCGCGAGCCGCTCGTTCGACCAGTTGAGTTCTTTCGCATCGAGCTGCAAGTCGCGATTGCGGTCGTACCTGGCCAGCAATCGCCGCGGCAAGAGCGGCTCTCCCGCGTCGCGCACGATATCGGCCACCGTGGCCAAGGGCGTCGGCGGCCGCTGCGCCGTGCCGAGCAATACTTGCATCGGGTCGGGCGGAGGCGGAGGCGGAAAAAACTCTTGAAAGCTGACGCACTCGTCGCCGTCCTCGTCCTTCGACAGCACGAGATCGGAGGAAGCGTCGAGTTCCTTCTGATCGAGCAAGCCCGACGAATCCGCGTCGAGCAGCTTGAAGACTTCCAAGTCGTTCTGCGAAGAACTAAGGTCTTGTCGATAGACCACCGCCTCGCCGCCCAAGCGATCGACCGCGCGCTCGACGTCGCGGCGCGCGAGCAACGAACGGCCGCCCAGGCCTTCGAGAAACTGCGCGGCGCCCGCGCGCTGCTTGGTGCGCAACAGCGGCGAACGCGCGGCCTCGTCGCGGCTCAGCTTTCCGTCGCGGTTGGCGTCGAGCGAAGCGATCAGCCGTTCGATATACTGCCGCCGCGCTTCGGCCAGCGAGACGCCGCCCAGCGCCAGGTTCAATCGCAGATGCAGCGGGCCGCCATCGAGCAGCAGCATCACGTCGCGGCGGTCGGCCGGCCTCGCCGCTTGCGGCGACCTCGCGGCGGCCGAGGATCGGGCGTCGGTTTTCGTCTTGGCCAGCGCCGCCGCCGGCGCGGGCCGATCGGCCGCCAGCACGCTCAGCACCAAGATCCAAGTCGCCGAAACCACGCGAATCGCCTCAGCTCAACAATTCCTTGATCGGTTCGCCGCCCCGATCGACAAGCCCGATCGGTCGGCCCTCGGGCGAAATGTTTTCCTTCTTGGGATCGACGCCCAAGGCCGCGCAAATCGTGGCATACAAGCTGGCGACCGACACCGCCCGCTCGGGCGTCAATCCGTCGGCGCCGCTGGCGCCGAAAGCCTGGCCGCCGCGAATGCCGGCTCCGCCGAGCACGACGCTCCACGCCATGGGGAAGTGGTCGCGCCCGCCGTTGGGATTGATCTTCGGCGTGCGGCCGAATTCGCCCATCCAGACGACCAGCGTCGAGGAAAGCAGCCCGCGATCGCGCAAGTCTTTCATCAACGTCGCCCAGGCGGGGTCGAGCGTCTGCGACAGCGTCTTGACCTGGTTGAAGTTGTCGGCGTGGGTATCCCAACCGGCCACGTTGCCCGGCGCCCCGGCCAGCGTGACCTCGACGAAGGCCACGCCGCGCTCGACCAGCCGCCGCGCGAGCAAGCAGCCCTGGCCGAAGCGGTTGCGGCCGTAAGCGTCGCGCAGCTCGGCCGGCTCCTGGTCCAACTCGAAGGCCTTGCGGGCCTGGGTTTCGACCATCCGCATCGCCTTGGCGTAGCTGGCGCGGTGCGCTTGGACCGCTTCGGCCGAGCTGTTTTCGTCGAACTGCCGCGTCATGAATCGCAGAATGTCGAACTGGTCTTTCAGCGCCGCGTCGCCCCGGTCGCGGGGCGGGACCAGGTCTTCGAGCGCCAAATTGGCGCGCGTGTTCGGATCGTTGCTGGCGCCCGACACCGTCAGCGGCGCGTAGTTGGGCCCCAGGAAGCCGGCATCGACCATGCGAAACGGCGAAAGGCTGATGAAGTTCGGCAGATCGCTCTCGTCGCTGCCCAGTTCCTTGGCCAACAGCGAGCCAAGCGAGGGATAGCGCACCGCGGCCTGCTGCGCGGCGTAGCCGGTGAGCATCAACCGTGTGGCCAGGCCGTGCTCGCCTTCCTTCGTCGACAGGCTGCGAATGATCGCCAGGTCGTTCATTTGCTGGGCGATGCCGGGCAGGTGCTCGCTGATGCGCACGCCGGGCGCCGCGGTGGCGATTTCTTTGAAAGGACCGCCGTTGGCGTGTCCGGGCTTCAAATCGAAGGTGTCGGTCTGGCTCGGGCCGCCGTTCATCCACAGCAAGATGCACGATTTGCCTTGTTTGGCCGCGGCCTTGCCCGCCGCGGCGGCCGCCAACCGCGGCAGCCAGCCGCTGTAGGAAACGCCCAGTGCGCCGGCCAGGCCCAGGCCGAACAACTCGCGCCGCGAGAAGGGCGCGATGAAACGCGACGCCGCCGCGTCGGCCGCGGGATGGCGCACGGGAACGGAAAGCCGCAAGCGTCGGGCGGACATGGCGATGCTCCTTGGACGGATGTCACTGCTACTAACGGCTCAATACGAATTCGGGACTGTTCAACAGGCCCCACAGCATCTGGGCGAACGCTTGCTTTCGCTCCTGCTCGCCGGGCTGCCGGCGGTAGTAGTCGAGAAGGAATTCGAGCTCCTGCGGCGCGGGCTTGCGCGTCAGCGCGGCAAGATACAAGGTTTCGATTTTTTCTTCGGGCTTGAGGAACGGCGCTTCGACCACCGCCCGCAGCGTGCGGCTCGAATCGAGGTTGGTGGCGTCGGCCGTCAACTGGCCGTTCATCAGCATCAAGGCCTGCGGAATGCCGCCCTTGTAATCGGCCGGCGACTCGGGCGCCGCTTCGTTCATGCGGGCCACGAACTGATCGCGCAGGCCGTTGAACCGCGGGCCGTTGTCGGCCTTGGCCACGGGCAAGCCGAGGGCCTGCTCCAGCGAATCGAAAACCTGCTCCGGCAACAGCGTCTTCAGCGGGCGATGCGTGAAGCCTTCCGCCTCGTTCGCCGGGTCGTTCGAGTAAGGCTGCTGGTAGACTCGGCTCTGGCAGATGCCCATGATCAGCCAGCGCAGATCGAATCCCGACTCGACGAAGAGCTTGGCCAAATCGTCGAGCACCTGGCGCTCTTGCGGCGAAACGCGGTCCAGATCGTCAACGGAGCCTGCCAGTCCGCGGCCGCACAGGTATTGCCACGTGCGGTTGACGACGGTCGCCGCGAAGTTCGGGTTGGCGGGCGAAGTCATCCACTCGGCCAGCACATCGCGCGGCGACTTGCCCGCGGGCGTTTGTTCCAGCGGCTTCTCCGCCCACAGCAGCTTGGCCGAAAAGGCCAGGCCGCTCGTGCTATCGGCGACGATCGTCGGCGGCGGTTGCGGTGCGGCCGGCTTGGCGCCATCGCCCGAGAAGAATGCCGCGATCCCCCAAAAATCGTCCCGCTTCCAATCGGTGAACGGATGATCGTGGCACTGGGCGCAATTCAGCCGCACGCCGAGAAACACGCGCACGTAGGCGCTCGCCAGGTTTTCCGGCTGCGCGCCGACGGCCCGCTGAAACACGGCGGCGGCCGCGTCGGAATCGCTCACCGGCGGCGGCTGCGGCACGGCACCGGCGATCGGCCGCGGCAGCGAAACCAACAACAGCTTGCGGGCGAATTCGTCGTAGGGCGTATTGGCGGCGAACTGCCGCGTCAACCACGGTTCGAGTTGCACGGCCATGGCGGCCCCCGGCGCGCTGGCCGGAACCATCATCCGGCGCCAGACCCGCGACTGGTGCTCGGCCGTGCGACGAGCGAAGCGATCGGGCCGCTCGTCGGCGTTGACCAATCGTTCGACGTAATTCGGCCGCTTCAGGCTGCCTTGGTCGGCCAGGAAGTCGCGCAACTGCGCCACCGTGGGAATCCGCCCTTGCAGATCCAGAAACAGCCGGCGCAGAAAAGTCGCGTCGTCGACCGCCGCCGCCGGTTCAAGGCCCGTTTGCCGATACTGTTCGGCGAACCGCGCATCGATCCACTCGGCCAATTCTTGCGAAGTCATCCGCGGCGCCGAGGCGGCGGCGGGGCGCTGGCCGAAGGCCGTTGAAACGAGGGCCCCCAAGACTGCAATCGCAATCGCGAGACCACGGGCCATGTGAATCACCCCCGCTGGATAGGATGGGATGAACGCTACACGCTGGCGACCAGCGAAGCAAGCCGCGAGCCGGATCGGCGCCGACCGCCTCGACTGGGGATCGGTTTTAAGACATTGTGTCTTTAATGTCAAGCGCCCAGGCGAGAATTTCAGCCTCGTCGGTAGAATCTGTGGGTAGTTCTGGCCGCAAGGGCAATGGAGCCTTGCGTTTTTTTGAGGCATGCACGGCAAATGAATAGGCGCCGAGCAATAGGGTTGGTCCGCGCTTTTCAGCCTTGCTATATTGCGACTGCCTGGCGAAACGGAGTCGGGCTCTGCTGGCGAGCAACCCGCCAAGGGATGGCCAGGTCGCGGCGGGTGAATGACCGCTGATCATGGTTCTCTTCAACGAGCATTCAATTGCCGTGCATGCCTTGAAAAACGCACTTCTCCATTTGATTTAATCTTGATTCGTCGCCAAAACCGCCCACAGACTCCGCTGAAGAGCCATTTTTCCCTGCGGTTCCAGTGACGGTGATTGCCGCGATTCTTTTGGGAGAACGCCGATGTGCCCCGCCTTGCTGCTGAACCTCGTCGCTTGGATCGCGCTGGGACAACAAGACTCGGCGAAGCCGCGACTCGAGACCAAAACCTCGTCGGCGTCATCCAAGGCGCTTCAGGATTTCAAACGAGACGCCTCCGACTATGTCATGCGGCTGGAAAACCGGCCCAATGACGAATTGACGTTGCGCAATGAACCCTTGCTGCATTGGGGAAATCCGGCCCGGTATGGCGAAGACGGCGCGGTTTTCGTCTGGATGCTTGACGGGCGCCCGGAAGTCGTCGGCAGCGTGTTCACGTTTCGCCAAGGGAACCTCATCCGCCGAAAGCACGAATATCATTCCCTGGCCGGCGGCCCGCTTTCGGCCGAATATCGCGGCCAGCGGGTTTGGACGCCGCGGACCGCGGGAGTCGCCTTTCAAGCGATTGCCGACGCTCCGAAGCCCGACGACGCTCCGCGCCGGCGGCTGTCGCAAATGAAAACGCTGGCCGCAGATTTCTCCGCCAACATGGTGGAGTTCAACGGGCAACGCTCCGAGCTGCGGCTGCTTCCGCAGCCGCTGTTGCGCTACGAGCCGCAGCGCCAAGCGATCGTTGACGGCGCGCTGTTTGCATTCTCGCTAGGAACCGACCCCGAAGTGCTGCTGCTGTTGGAGGCCCGCGGCGAGCCGGAACGCGCCGAGTGGCAATTCGCGTTCGCCCGGTTCCACTTCATGGAATTGAAGGGTTCCTACAAGCAGCGCGAGGTGTGGCGCGTCGAGGGAGACCGCGGCATTCCCGGCTTGAGCATCGGTTCGCCCAAGTACCAGGACAGTGTTTATGCCACGTATCAAGTCAGCGCATCGCCGGCCCAAGAATGACGGGAGACGAACGTCTTGAAGCGACTGCGCCGCGCCGGCCGCTACTGCGGCTTCTTGCCGGCCTCGGCGGGGGCGAAGTCCGCTTCGGGCGATGAAACGCGGCGGAAGATGAACAGCGCCTGCTGGTAGCCTCGTCCGACTTGGACTCCGGAACTGCTTTCGGCTGGCGATGTTTCGTCGTCAGGCTTGGCCGAATCCGCCGCCGGGGCCGCCAGTGCCTTCGGTTTGGCGGGCGTTGCGTCTTTCGTCGCGGCCTTGGCTTCAACCCCGAGCGCCGATTGCTTACCGCGGTCCTTGCGCAGCAATGACTCGACCTGCGCCTCCTGCTTGGCGGATCCTGCGTCCGAGAAATCGGATTTGTCGCGCTCGGCGGATTCTTCGGGCGTCTGCGCCGACTGCTGCAAAATCATGACGCGCTGGGCGCGGCCTGCTTGGAGTCGGCGAGCCGCACCGGCCTGCTGGGTCGCTTCCTTCTCCTTGACGGCGGCAGCGGCGCCCGCTTCCTTGGGTTTCGCCTCTCGAGCGTCTTTCGAGAGGCGGCCCATCTTGTCCTGCGGAAGCGACGCACGACCGCGGTTGTAAGACCGATAAGCTTGCTGTGCGGGAACCTCCGCGGCCGGCTCCACGTTTACGCTGAGAAACATCTCCGGATGGCGATCGATCTCCGTCAGGACCGCTTTCAACTGCTCTTCCGTGGCTTCCACCAGAACATAATCGGAGTTGCTTTCGCTCAACGTCTCGGCCACCACTTGGGCGCGCTCGACGCTCTGCTGCTTCGCATCGCCCGACCGCGACTCGGCCAACCGTCTCAATCGCCGTTCTCGATCGGACAGTCGTTGTTGGGCGGAAGCCCCGGCTACCGCAGCGCCCCGCGATTTCTTGGCGACGCTCTCATCGGCCGCTTCGTCGGCGATCTTCTTCTCGCCGCCCGATTTGAGTTCGATCGCAGGGGTTCTATCGCTCGACGCCGCTTTGCCAGTCGGGTCGCTCGGACGATCGGGTTCCCACGCGATCTGGTTGCTGGCCAGCATTTGCCGGAATTCCGGCTGGTCGGCGACGTCGGCATCGACGTCGCACCAGACGATCAAGGTGTTCTCGCCGAGCGGCTCGGAAACGAGTTTGCCGTCCTGCTTGAATTCGACGTCGTACAGAGACAACTCGGCGGCTTGGGCTCCGTTGCGAGTCATTTCCGATTGACGCAGCTCGAACGACCCGCTGCGCCTGGCGGGCGCCGGCCCGGCGGCGGGCGCTGGTTTTTGGCCCGCGGTCTTGGCGACGTCGCCGCGTGGCGCCGGCATCGGGGCGGCGGCCTTCGGCGCCGCTTCGGCGGCGCTCTCCGGGCGAGCCGCCGCACGGCCCCCCAGCCCCGCCGGCTTATCCGCCAAGGCCGCATCGGCTTCCCGAATCGCCTCTTGGGGCGGTTGTTTCTCAGGTTTTCCCGACTCATCGCGGCCCGATTGGGCCGAGGCCGGATCTCGTGCGAACAGCGGGACGGCGTCGGCCGGCGGCGACCCGGGTTCGTTCGCCGCGCGCATCTCGCTGCCCGCGCTCGGCGCGTGGGCGACCTGGTCCTGCGGGTTCGGCGCCTGTCGGTTTCGATCGAAAACCATCAACAACAGCCCGGCCGCCAGCGCCAAACCGGCCCAGGCCATCGGCCTGCGCCAGCGCGCGAAAGTGAACGAGGGTTGCAGCGAAGGCGGCGCCCGCCCCACTGCCGCCTGCCCTACTGCCGGCAGCGGCGGAGCGATCGCGGATCGATTGCCTTCGGCCGGCGTCTTGTCCGCCGCCTGCGACGATTCGTCCGCCAGCATTTCCCGCTCGGCGCTGCGCAACACGCGAGCGGGAAAGTCTTGTTCCAACCGATGCGCGGGCAACCCTTCGAAGCCGCCGCGGATGGCGCGCAGGTCTTCCAGCAACTGCCGCGCCTCCGGCTGTTCCGCGAGCAATCGCTCGGCGCGCGCGCGATCGGCCTCGCTCAACTCTCCGTCGAGATACGCGCTCAGCAATTCATCGTCAGGAATCGGATTCATGGCTACGCGGGCTTGCTCCGCGGCGAAAAAAACCACGGGCTAGGAATGGTCTGGTTGCAGGACTTGTTTCAATTCGGTGCGCAATTGCATTCGGGCCCGGTGCAGGCGGCTGCGCACCGTGCCGACCGGCAGATCGAGGATGGCGCCGATCGTCTCGTAGTCGTAGCCGTCCAACTCTCTCAGCACCACGATCGTCCGATGCTCCTGGGTGAGCTTCGCCAAGGCGGCTTGTACCTGCCCGGCGAGTTCCTGGCGTTCGAGGCGGTCTTCGGGCGGCGCTTCGCCGCTGGCAGGCTCATGGCCCCAATCTTCGCGTTGCTGCTGGATCGATACGGTCGGCTTGTGGCGTCGCTGGCGGCTGATCGCAACATTGAACGCGATGCGATACAGCCAAGTATAAAAGCCGCTCGCGCGGCCGAAGGTCTCCAACTTCACGAAAGCTTTGACAAAGGCGTCTTGGACCACGTCGCGGGCGTCTTCCGGCGAGCCGGCGACGTGCGTCATGGTATTGAACAACCGGTCTTGATACTTGGCCACCAGCAGCCCGAAGGAGGCCGAGTTGCCGGCGAGGGCTTCGTCGATTAACTGGTCGTCATCCACCGCAAGCCGTAAGACCTTCGACGCCGCTAGCGGGCCGAAAGTTCCCTTCGAAGTTCCGTGCGCAACGGTTATTTCGCCCCGTAACGCCGAGCTATTTCATCATCCTCCTCATTCGCCGGGTTGTCAAACAGGCCGGCGACGGGCCGGAAGTCCGTCCTACGGACTTGCCGCCGCGTGCAGGGGCCACACGAGGCGGCGGGGCAGCCGCGTCAAGTACAGCCATAAGCCCGCGGCGCCGACGAGCATCAGCAGGCTGATGTTCTGGGAAATGCTCAAGCCGGTGCCGAACACGGCCGATTCGTCGGTGCGTATGATCTCTTGCAAGAAGCGGGCGATCGGGTGGATCGTGACCATCAGGGCGAATACTTCGCCGTCGCGGCGGCGATACGGATAGTAGGCCAGCAAGAACAAGCACAGCAAGAGCGCATCGATGGCGCTGTAGAGCTGCGCGGGATGCACGGGCAGACTCGTTTGCGGCGCGCTCAACACGACGACCTTGGGCGATCGATCGCCGGACGTGTAAATCTCCAGGCGGGCGCCCGCCCCGGAAACGGAGAATAGCTCTCTCTCCGCCTCGTCGGTCGTGGCGACGGCGACGCGCTCTCCTCGCTTGTTCTTGATCGCGACAATTCGTTGGCCCGCGGCCAAGCCCGCTCGCTCCGCCGCCGAACCTGGCTGCACCGCGGCGATGATCGGCGGCGATTTCGGGCGGCCGTAGGAGAACTCGAGGCCATGCAGATAGAGCTTGCGCTGCTCGACTTGCTGGACGTGCGGCGGGCTGGCGAACGGAAATTGCACTTTCCAGGGCAATTCGCACTCGCCGCCAAAACAGCAGCCGTTCAAAAAACAGCCCACCCGGCCGAGCGCCAATCCGAGCATCACGCTCGGCGAAATCAGATCGGCGAGCGCCAACCCCGGCACGCGATGCTTGTGGACGAAGGCCGCCAGCGCCAATCCGGCGCCGATCGCCGCGCCGAACACCACCAGGCCGCCTTTAGTGAAGTTGATGAGTTCCTGGGCGGTCTCCAGCCAGGTCGAACGCTGGAATTGCGGCCAGTACTCGACGATATAAAACAACCGGGCGCCGGCGATGCCGGCGAGAAACAGCCAAAAGGCAAGCGAAACAATCATTTCCGGATCGAGACCCAGGCGCCGTGCGCGGTACGCAGCGAGCCCCACGCCGGAGATGACGCCGAGCAGCAGCATCACGCCGTAGCCGCGGATCGGCAGGCCGTACTCGTCGCACAACTGCGGCAGCACGAACGCGATCACCAGGCCAATCATGCCCAACAGCGGCAGTTGGCCCTTGGCCTCGGCGCCCCATCCTTGCCGGCGCACCGCTGAGCCGATCAGCAACAGCGAAACAATCGCCCACAAGATCAGCAGCCAGCCAAACCCAAACACCGGGAGCCCGGCAAGATGCAGCGGAATATGGAACAGGGTTTGTAGCATCAACGCGCCAGGATTTAGGCCAGCAGAATTTGATTGTCGATCAGCCGCGTTTTGCCCACGAATGCCGCCACCGCGGCCAAGGTCGGCCCGGTCAGCCGGGAGACCGGTTCGAGCGTATCAGAATTTGCCAGGACCAAGTATTCCAATCGCACGCTTGGCGCGTTGCGATACAGTTCGCGCATCGCCGCCAGGATCGCCTCGGCGTCGCGCTCCCCCGCGGCGACCGATTCCGCCGCGAGATGCAAGCTCCGAGAAAGCGTGATCGCTTGCTTTCGCTCTTCGGGGCCTAAGTAGACGTTACGGCTGCTCATCGCCAGGCCGTCGGTTTCGCGAACGATGGGGCACACTCGCACTTCGACGGGCAAATCGAGATCAGCGACCAGACGTCGAATCACGAGCGATTGCTGAAAATCTTTTTGGCCGAAATAGGCACGGTCGGGAGTCGTCAGGTTGAACAACTTCAAGACGATCGTCGCGACGCCGCGAAAGTGATCGGGACGCGCCGCGCCTTCCAGCGGCAAGGCCACCCCCTGCATTTCCACGAACGTCGCGTGTTGCGGTCCATACATCTCGCCGACGTCCGGAACGAAAACAAGATCGGCGCCGACTTTGCCGATCGCAGCCAGGTCGGCTTCCAGCGTGCGCGGATAGCGCTGGAAGTCTTCCCGCGGGCCGAATTGAGCAGGATTGACGAAGATCGTGACGACCGTGAAGTCGCATTCGCGGCGCGCGGCCTCGATCAAGCTCGAATGCCCGGCATGCAGAGCGCCCATCGTCGGAACAAGGCCGATCGATCGGCGCCTGGCGCGCGCCGCGTCGATCGCCGTTCGCAAGGCCGTGCGCGTAGTGACGATTTCGGGCGCCGTAGCAGTTGGCATCGAATGCCCCGAAGTTATTGCATGGCGGCCAACGCGGCCGCCGCTTCACGAATCGTAGTTTCTTGCTCGGCCGCGGAGAACCAAAGCACCGGCCCCACGTCCGGCCGCCGGGCGAGCCGATCCAGTTCTTTGCTGAACGTCAGCGTACTCGAGTCGTCGGTCTGCAACATAATCAACAGCTTGGGCGGCACGACCCGATCGCGAGCCGCGCGCCAAGCCCCTCCGACCGCGAGCCTCTCTGCCGGATCGAGGCGGGCCGCGGACCAAGCCAACGATTGGTCGAACCAGAAATCGCTGACCGCCCAGCCGCCCGTCTCGTTCCATCCGCTTCGCCCGAGCAACTGTTCGCGCCGGGCGAGGAATTCTATCTCGCGCTCGGCGCCGCGGCCAGACGGATCGGCGACGGACTGGAAGTCCGTCTTATCTGGGCCGCGCGCTGGATCGGCGATCGAACGGCCCGCGCCGCGGGCGGCAAGGTCGTTTGCCAAGCGCGTCTTGCCGGCGCCCGGAGGACCAGCGATCGCCAGATAAGGCGTGGCCTCGACCAGGTGGCGCCACAGCCGCCCAATGCTCCACCCGATCGAAGGGTGAATCATCTCCGCGGCGATCTCCGCGGCAGGCTCCAGCACGAACCGCCGCACGGCCATCCGGGGGTGCGGCACAATGAGTTGCGGCAAGCTGATTTCAAGATCGCCATACAGAAGCAAATCGAGGTCGAGGGGCCGAGCGGCCCAGCGGACGGAAGGCTGGCGCCCCGACTCGGTCTCGATTTGCCGGAGGCGGCCAAGCAGGTCTTCGGGGTCAAGCGTCGTGTCGATGGTCGCCGCGCCGTTGAGAAAAGGGGGCTGCCCGGCAGGGCCGCCAATCGACGGGGTTTCGACCCAACGGCTTTGCTCGACCACGGTCACGCCGGGGAGGGAACCGAGCCGTTCGACGGCCCGAGACAGGGCCGCGGCCCGATCGCCCAGATTTGCGCCGAGTCCGATCAGGCAACGTGGCATGAAACGCTAGATCCGCACGAGCGAAAAACCTGGGGGGGACATCCTGGCCACGACCTGGGTCGCCGACATCCGATCCCTACATCGCCGCCCCCCAAGCGAATTCGCTCGAAACTTGCAACCATCTCGTTTGTCCGGCAAGCTCTTGTACCGCGAACTCGCGCCGGGCAAACTAGGGATGCAATCGTGTTGGGCGGCGCAGACCTCAATCGCAATCAAACAACCATGGGCGGCCCAGGCAGCGCCCGGCCTCGCGCCAATGTCGTCTGACTTTCCGGAACCCGAAAAGCCCGGACTCGAAAAAAAAATGCGCTACTCGAAAGTTATCGATCCACCGTCTGAAGCGACGGAGCGGAACGGTGAGGTTCTCTGCCGCCAAACACAACCGCGTATTGTGCCGGGCAAATCGAGCTTGTCAAGAATCTTTCACTCGGAATAGGATAACCCGACTATTTCCGCGGTCGTTGCCGCGGAAACGCCCCGCACTTTCGAGATGATCCATGAGCCAATTCGCGTCCGCCGAAAACTCCCTCGAAGCCAGCGATCGGTCCGCTCGCGAATTGCTCAAACAATTGGCCGATGCGCTCGCCCACAGCGACGGCGGCGACCGCATCGAGATTTTGCAGGGCCTGCTCGGCGCGAGCGCCTGCCGCCGCTTGGGAATTTACCGGCTGCCGCCGGGGTTCGTGTTGTCGGTGGTGATCCCCGTCTACAATGAATTGCAAACGATCGCCGAGGTCGTCGAGCGCGTGCGCCGCTCGGGCGTGCCGACGGAGATCATCATCGTCGACGACGGCAGCACCGACGGCACTCGCGAATTGCTCAAGAGCTGGCAAGGAGCGCCGGATCTGCGCATCATCATGCACGAAGTCAATCAGGGCAAAGGCTCGGCGCTGCGCACCGGTTTCAGCCATGCCACCGGCGACGTCGTGATCGTGCAAGACGCCGACCTGGAATACGACCCGGCCGAGTTCGAGAAGCTGATCCAGCCGATCGTCGAAGACGTGGCCGACGTCGTGTTCGGCAGCCGTTTTACGGGCGACAATCAGCGGGTGTTGTACTTCTGGCATTCGATCGGCAACAACGTGCTGACGTTGTTCTCCAACGCCATGACCAACCTGAACCTGACCGACATGGAAACCTGCTACAAGGCGTTCCGCCGCGAGGTCATTCAGCGGATCGGCCCCACGCTGCGCGAGCAGCGGTTCGGCATCGAGCCGGAACTGACGGCGAAAGTGGCCGCGATGCCGGGCATTCGCGTTTACGAGCGGCCGATCAGCTATCGCGGCCGGACCTACGCCGAGGGCAAGAAGATCACCTGGCGCGACGGCTTTCGGGCGCTGTATTGCATCGTGCGGTATGCCGGCGGCCGGGGGAAGTGAGAGTGGCGAAAAAGGGACGATTCTCTTCCGGCTCCCCGCAAATTCGATTGATTTCTTTTGTCTAGTGAACGATTGCGGCGGGAATGAGCCGACTTCGGCGACGGTGCGGACGTCCTTGGTCATTGGTATAATCGAAGTGGCTGGTTTCGCCCAAACCGAGGCTAACCTGTGAGCAACTTGGTTATTCATGGCGTGGAAGAGTCGATCTTCGAGCGGCTACGCCAGTTCGCCGCGGCTCACGGCCGAACGCCCGCGGTTGAAGCGAAAGTGATTCTGCAGCAAGCGCTTCAGCCGCCCCCCGCGGCGGGTTGGGAGCAAGTGAATGCAATCCGCCGAGAACTGGCGGCCAGCGGCCGGGATTTCAGCGACAGCGTCGATCTCATCCGAGAGGACCGTGAGCGTTGAGCGTCTATTTCGTCGATGCCAGCGTCGGCGCCAAAAGGTTCGTGCCCAAAGTGGATTCCGACCCTGTCGCTCGCCTTGCAAGATCCAGAGCATCAGTTCCACTCGCCTTCGCTGTTCGACAATGGCGACTCGATCGCCTAAGCTGGCCCGTATGAGCCGCACCGCCACTGTGCTTTTTCTGCCAGGCATCTTGTTGTCGCTCCTCTGTGCCGCTGCGCGCAGCGCGGGTGAAGAGCCGGCATCTCAAAAAGCGGCCGATGCAGATCGCTCCGCGCGCTTGAGGACGATGCATGAAATCGTCGGCCGCATTGAGCTTGAATCGGGCGGAGGCGACGAACGCCGACCCTTGGAGCTGTTGCCCGAGCCGATCCTCCGCTATTCGGACGTTCCTCACGGCCTGGAAGACGCAACCGTCTGGATTTGGCGCCGCGGCGAGCGGCCGGCGGCCCTGCTGAAGCTAGAATCCTATCCAATGCACGAGCGCGGGGCGATCTGGAGCTTCTGTTGGACGTCGGCCTGGAACAGTCCGGTCGTCGCGCCGTTTTCAGGCGGCAAATCGTGGTCGGCGAAGTCGGCGGAAATCTCGCCGCACTGGTTGCCGAAGGCGACATCGCCCGCTAAGACTCCCGAGTTGCGTTTGCGTCAGTTGCGAGAAACAACCCGGCGTTTCACAGCCTACCGCGTCTATGGGGAGTTCGGGCGAACGGAGTTGCGGCTGCTTTCTCGGCCGGTTTATCGCTACAAGAGCGAAGCCGATGGCATTGTCGATGGCGCGGTGTTCTACTTCACCAAAGACTTGAATCCGCATATCGTGCTGTCGATCGAAGCGGTCGACGGCGGCCAAGAGCGGCGTTGGCGTTATGCGGCGGTGCGTCATTCGGACGCCGAGTGCCACTTGCTGCTCGACGGCCAGGAAGTCTGGCAGGCCGATAGGGAGGCGGCGGAAGATCGTCGGCAGCCTTATTATTGGTTTCAGTGGCCGGCGTCCGACATCGAACATGCCACGCCCGTCGCTACGGATTAACCAGCAGGCCAGAGACCGCGACCGTCTGAAGTCC
>DATNEC010000682.1:0-12711 GCA_035606815.1 Pirellulales bacterium | reverse complement strand
GGTGGCGCCTAAGGTTCCCGCAAACCCGCAACGCCGACGATGGAGCTTTCAACTAGTTCCTTGTTCGTTGTTGATGTTCTCCCGGCCGAGGGCGGCCGGGCCACATTCTTTTTCCCGGCCGAGAGCGGCCGGCCTACATGTTTGTTTCCTTAAGCCGCCAACCTCGCGGGACTCTGCAAGGCGGCGACGATGCGTTCCAAGGCGACGGCCCGCGAACCTTTGACCAGCAGCACGTCGCCGCTGCCGAGCGATTGCCTAACATGCGGCACGGCATCGAGCGGATCGCGGCAAGCGATGGTCCGCTCGCCGGGCATGCCCGCGGCCCGCGCGCCGGCCACCACGTCTTCGGCGTGCTCTCCGCAAGCCAAGAGCAGGTCGGCGCCGCAGAGCGTGACCACTTCCGTGCCCAATTCGCGATGCAAAGCCGGGGCTTCATCGCCCAATTCTTTCATGTCGCCGCAGACCACGATTCGCCGGCCCGGAGCGTCGAAATCCCTTAACAGTTCCAGCGCCGCGCGCATCGCGGTCGGGCTGGCGTTGTAGCTATCGTTGATCACTTTCGCGGGGCCCAGATCGGATACTTCGCAGCGCATCGGCGCCGATTCGAAGCGGGCCAAGGCGTCGGCGATTTCCGCCGCGGGCAATCCATACGCTTTGCCGACGGCGTAGGCCGCCAGCGCGGCGGTCAGATGATGGCGTCCCCAGACGGGCACGTTTACTCGCCGGCCATCGACCTCGAAGTTCAGCCATCCGCCGCCGCTTTTTACGTTCGTCGCCGACAAGTCGCATTCGGCGGTGCGCCCGATCCACACGATCTTCGCCCGGGAGCGGCGGCCGAGCCGCCTAAGTTGAGCGTCGTCGCCATTGAGCACTACCAGGCCGTCGGACGGCAACGCGGCCAACAGTTCCGCTTTGGCTTCGGCAATCGATTGCCGGCTGCCAAAACCGCCCAGGTGCGCCTCACCGATCCGCGTGATTACGCCGATCTGCGGCGCGCACAGCGCCGCCAGTTGCGCGATTTCGCCGGCCTGGCTGGCGCCAAACTCCAGCACCGCATAATCGTCGTTGTAGTCCCAGGCCAGCATGCTCAACGGCGCGCCCAAGACATTGTTGTAGTTGCGCGGGCTGGCCGTTCCGCTCCAGCGCGAGCCAAGCACCGTATGAATCATCTGCCGGGTCGTCGTCTTGCCGACGCTGCCCGTGACGCCGATCACGGAGCCGGCGAATTGCTTTCGTTGGTGTTGCGCCAATTGCCACAGCGCCTGCCGAGTATCTCCGACGAGCAATGCCCAGCGGCCCGCCGGCGGACTCACGCTCGGCGAAGCGACCACCACGCCCGCGGCGCCGCGCCGCAGCGCGTCGGCGGCGAAATCATCGCCGCGGCGTTGTTCCCCAGGCAAGGCCCAAAAAACGTCGCCCGGCCGCACCTCGCGGCTGTCGATCGCCACGCGGCCAAGCGGCCTGTCGCCCGGCGGACATTCGCCCGCGGACGCCAGCCATTGGCCGCCCGTCGCTGCAACGAGTTGTTCGAGCGTCAGTGGATTCATTCACGCACTTGCCCGGTAAAGTTCGTCGACCGCCGGCGACTCGTAGAGCCATTGACGGGCCACGTCGCGATCGTCGAACTCGAACTGCTGGTTCTCGATGATTTGAAAGCGCTCGTGCCCTTTGCCGGCGATCAGCACGCTATCGCCGGTCCGCGCCTGCGACAGCGCCCAGCGGATCGCTTCGGCCCGATCGGCGATGACCTGCACGCCGGACGCATGACAAAAGCCGCCCAGAACGTGTTGCATGATTTGTCGCGGCGGCTCGCTGCGCGGATTGTCGTTCGTCAGCACCGCCAGGTCGGCGCCCGATTCGACGGCCCGGCCCATCTGCGGCCGCTTGAACACATCGCGCTCTCCGCCCGCGCCGAACACGCAGATGATCCGGCCGGCGGTCAGCGGGCGAAGCGTTTCGAGCGCGCCGGTCAAGGCGTCGGGCGTGTGGGCGTAGTCGACGAACACCGAAAACGGCTGGCCGCACTCCAGCCGCTCGAGGCGGCCAGGCAGGCTTTGCAAAGATTCCAGTCCGCGGACGATCGTCGCCAGGTCGATGCCATAGGCCAAACCGACCGCGGAGGCCATCAGGCAGTTGTAAATATTGTGGCGGCCAATGAGGGGCGTGCGGACGGGCACGGTTTCATGCTCGACGCTGAGCAGAAAGGTCTGCTCGCTGGGGAATTGCTCGAGCGGCGCCGCGGTCACTTCGGCCGCGCCATCGATGGCGATCGAAAACACCGGGCCGTCGACCTTCGCCAACATGCCGGCCGCCACCGGGTCGTCGATATTGACGACGGCGAAGCCCTCGGGCAAAAGATGGTCGAGCAGCCGGGCCTTGGCGGCGTGATATTGCCGCGCCGTGCCGTGATAGTCGAGATGATCGTGGCGCACGTTGGTGATGCAGGCGACATCGAAATCGACGCCGGCCACGCGAGACTGACTCAAAGCGTGGCTCGAGACTTCCATCACGGCGTGAGTACAGCCGTTGGCCGACATCCGGCCGAGCCAGGTCGCCAGCACGGGGGCCGGCGGCGTCGTCCACTGGGCTGTTTCGAATTCGTCGCCGTCGAAGTAACCCAACGTGCCGAGAATGCCGGAGCGAAAGCCGGCCGCGGCCAACACGCTGGCCGTCAGATAACTGGTGGTTGTTTTGCCGTTGGTGCCGGTGATGCCGATCACTCGCAAGCGGCGCCCAGGATGGCCGGCCAGGGCCTGGCAGACTTTGCCATAGGCTTCGCGGACATCGGCCGCGTAGCACGCCGGCACGAGGCAATCCGCGGGCAGCGGGCGATCGGTCAGCACCGCCGCCGCGCCACGCTCGATCGCCTCGCGCAGATGTGCGTGACCGTCGGCCCGTTCGCCGGCCATCGCCACGAACAAATCGCCCGGCCGGCAGACCCGCGAGTCGGCGCAGCAACTCGTCACGCGCAGTTCGCCGGCGCCGATCAACTCGGCCTCGGGCAGAACTTCGTGCAGGCTGATGCCGCGAACCTGGGCGGTCCGGTCCCGCATGGCGTAAGGCCTCCGTGCCTTGCCGACGAGTTGGATGTTTCGAGCGACGGCTCGCGGCGTGCGAGCCAGGGGACGGCATCCGTGCCGGCCACGTCGTCGAATTGCGGCGGGATTGTCGCAATTTTCTCCCGCGTGTCAAGGCGGGATTCCAAACAGTTGAAAGAGCGGAAAGTGCGGCGAAAATCGTCGCGGGGGCGGTCGGAAGGCTCCGCGTTCAAGCCTTGCCGGTTATTCCGCCCTCCTGGGGGCCGTTATTTCTTTGCCAGGCGGCAAAAACTGTGGCATCGGCGGCGGCCGAGGTTAAAATCGGCAATACCGCTTGGTTACAGCGGAAGTTCCGACTGGGTCAGCGATTTGCCCTGGGAGAGACGCGCCGATGGCCGGTGCGTCTCATGGGGTTCGGAGACGCCGCGCATGCGCTATGACGTGATCATCGTCGGTTCGGGTCCGGCCGGCTCCTCGACCGCCTTACACCTCGCGCAGATCAACCCGGCCTTGGCGCGGCGCACGCTGGTGCTCGAACGCGACAAGCACCCGCGTCACAAGCTCTGCGGCGGCGGCTGCGTGCCCGACGTCTACGCTTGCCTCGAAAAGCTCGGCCTCGACGCGCGCGAAGTTCCGCAAACCAAAGCTTCGTGGGGCTATCTGCACTATCAGGGCCGCGGCTTCCGCATGCGGTTTTTCGCCGATCACTCGTTCCGCGTCGTCCGCCGCAACGAGTTCGACGGCTGGCTGGCCCGCAATGTCCGCGATTGCGGAGTCGAACTCAAGGAAGAAACGCGGGTGCTGGCAGTCCGTCGCGTTCCCGGCGGCGCGGAAGTCGAAACCGACCGAGGAACGTTTACGGCCCCCGTGGTGGTCGGCGCCGATGGGGCTAGCAGCCTCGTGCGACGCGCCGTTTGCGAGGGCGTTCGGTCGTCGAACGTGGCCAGGCTCGTCGAAGTGCTTACGCCGGAGGCGCCTCCCGATCCTGCACAAGCGCTCGAGCCGGGCGCGTCGCTGATGGAATTCGGCTGGACCCCGCGCGGCATTCAAGGCTACGTCTGGAGCTTTCCGACGCAAGTCGGCGGTCGGCCAATGCGCAACTGGGGCGTCTACGACAGCCGCGTGCTGCCCAAGCGGCCGATGGGCGGCTCGCTGCGGCCGGTGATTACCGAATGGCTGGCCGGCAAAGGCTACCGACTCGACGACTACGAGTTGGAAGGACACCCGATCCGGCTCTTCGACCGCCGCGATCGGTTCGCGGCGCCCAACATGCTGCTGGCCGGCGACGCCGCCGGGGTCGATGCCGTGTTCGGCGAAGGGATCAGCCCCGCGCTCGGCTACGGCGAACTGGCGGCCTGGTCGATCGACGATGCGTTCGCCCGCGACGATTTCTCTTTCGCCACTTACCGCCAACGGGTGCTTGGCAGCCCTCTGGGCCGTTCGCTCAGCCGCCGGGCTTGGAGCGCTCGGCAGATCAACCGGCTGAGCCACCCCTTCTTTCAAAAGCTGATGTGGTGGCGCAGCGGGCCGCTGATCGCCTGGTATATTCGCCACGTGCTGTTCAATTGGGCCGCCCCCGTCGCGCCGCCTGTGGGTTATGGCGAAGGAGAGCGTCCCGTTGAGCTTCCTCTACCCGCGCTTCCCGCGACGCGCCCGCACTTCGGCTTGGGCCGTCGCGTGCGAAGCAAGGCGCGCCGCGTAGAATAGCATGGGAGCCGGGGAATCGGCCCAATGGCCCTCGGGCGGCCGATTTTGTATGATCGGCCGCATGGTTTCCGCACCCGCTTTGTCCGCCGCCGATAGCGCCGCTCCGGCGATCCGCGTGCTGATCGTCGATAACGACGAGCCGCACGCCCAGGCCGTGGCCGAGAGCCTGGCGCGAGTGGGCTACGATTGCACGGTCGCCACGTCGGGGGCGGGCGGGGCGGGATTGATCGAACGCGAGCAATTCGACGTGATCATCACCGATTTGATGATGAACGACGTCGGCGGGCTGGAGATTCTGGCCCGGGCGAAAGACGATCTCCCCGACGCCGAGGTGATCCTGGTCACTGGCCACGGCACGATCCCGTCGGCCGTGCAGGCCATGCAGCAGGGCGCCTTCAATTATCTACTCAAGCCGCTCGACCTGGGCCAATTGCGGGCCGTGGCCGAAAAGGCGGCGGCCAGCGTGCGGCTCAAACGCACGAACGACGAGTTGAACCGCCGGCTCGACGAGAAGTTCGGCTTCGAGGGGGTCGTCGGCTCGAGCCCCAAGATGAACGAAGTCATCAGCCTGCTGAAGCGCATCGCCCCGACCAACGCGAGCGTGCTGATCCAGGGAGAGACTGGCACGGGCAAGGAATTGGTCGCCCAGGCCATCCATCAGAACAGCCCGCGGAAGAACAAGCCGTTCGTGGCCTTGAACTGCGCCGCGCTGAGCGAAAATATTTTGGAGAGCGAGCTGTTCGGGCACATCAAGGGCGCCTTCACCGACGCCTCGGCCGACCGTGTCGGCAAGTTCGAATACGCCCACGGCGGCACGCTGTTTCTCGACGAGGTCGGCGACATGCCGATGGCCACGCAAATCAAGCTGCTGCGCGTGCTGGAAAACTCCGAAATCACGCGGGTCGGCTCCAACGAGGCGATCAAGGTCAACGTCCGCATTCTCTCGGCCACCAATCGCAAGGTGGAACAGGCCATCGCCGCCGGCACGTTCCGCGCCGACTTGTATCATCGGCTGAAAGTAGTGACCGTTTCGCTGCCGCGACTGGTCGATCGCAGCCAAGACATACCGCTGTTGATCGAGCATTTCATCCGGCAGTTTTCCAAACGGCACGCCAAAACGATCAAAAGCGTTTCGACGGCGGCGCGCCGCAGGCTGATGGCCTACGACTGGCCGGGCAACGTCCGCGAGCTGCGCAACGCGATCGAGAGCATGGTCGTCGTCGACTTCGACGGGGTGCTGGACGTCGACGATTTGCCCAGCGAACTGCTCGATGAATCCTCCGCCGGGGCCGAACCAGGCGCCGAGCCGGCCGCCGATCACCCGAGCGGCCTGGTCGGCAAGCCCCTGGCTGAGATCGAAAAGCGGTTCATCGCCGAAACGCTGGCCATGACCGGCGGCAATCGCGAGGAGGCGGCCCATCTGCTCGGCATCGGCGAACGCACGCTGTATCGGAAGATCAAGGAATATAAGCTTTGAGCGGAACGGATTTCGATGCCTGTCATACGTCAATTGCCGCCCAGCGTGGTCAATAAAATTGCCGCCGGCGAAGTCATCGAGCGGCCGGCCAGCGTCGTCAAAGAGCTGCTGGAAAACTCGCTCGACGCCGGCGCCACGCGGATCGACGTCTCCGTGGAGTTGGGGGGCCTGGAACTGGTCCGCGTCGCCGACAACGGGGGAGGGATTCCGCCCGATGAATTGCCGCTGGCCGTGGCCAGCCACGCCACCAGCAAGTTGGCGGACGCCGACGACCTGTTCCGCGTCCGCACGCTCGGCTTCCGCGGCGAGGCCTTGGCGTCGATCGCCGAAGTCAGCCGCTTCACGCTGCGCAGCCGCACGGCCGAAGGGGCCGCCGGCGCCGAACTGGAGGTGGTCGCCGGCAAGCCGTCGCAGGTCGCTCCCTGCGGCTGTCCGCCCGGCACGACGATCGAGGTCCGCAATTTGTTCTTCAACACCCCGGTGCGGCGCAAATTCTTGCGCGCGACGCAAACCGAGATGGGCCATGTCAGCGAGATTCTGGTCCGGCTGGCGCTGGCCCATCCGCGCGTGCATTTCAGCCTGCGGCACAACAGCCGGCAGATCCACGATCTGCCGCCGACCGAGCGCCTGATCGACCGCATCGGAACGTTCTTCGGCCGCGAGCTGGCCGACGATCTGATCTGGCTCGAGAGCCGCGACGATCTGGTGCGGCTGTCCGGGTTTGTCGGACATCCGAACCAGAACCGGCCGAACAACCGGATGCAGTATCTGTTTTTGAACGGCCGCTCGATCCGCGACCGTTCGTTGCAGCATGCGCTCGGCGAAGCCTATCGCGGGCTGTTGTTGACCGGCCGTTTTCCGGTATCGTTCTTGTCGTTCGAGATGCCGCCCGAGCTGGTCGACGTGAACGTCCACCCGACCAAGCTCGAAGTCCGCTTTCAGGACGGCGGGCGGCTGTACAGCCAGTTGCTCGGCACGCTGCGGACCAAGTTTCTCAAGACCGACCTGACGCACAAGCTCGACCCGCACGGCGCCGAGACGGGCCAGACCGATCCGGCCGCGGCGCACGACGCCGAGCGGGCCGCCCAGTTGCGCAGCGAACTGGTCGATTGGGCCAAAGGGCAGATGGCCACTTGGCGCCCGGACGCCGTAGCGTCGGCGGCGCCGCAGCCCTTGGGGCCGAGACAAACCGAGTTCGATCTGCCTCGCTCGTCCGCGGACCGGCGGCCGTTGGAGCTTTCGACTCTGATCGCGCGCGCGGCGCCGCAAGGGTCTTCAGCGGCCGGAGCGGTCGCGGCGCTCGCTTCGCCGCCCGCGACGCAGCGGACGGCGCCTCACTCGGCGCACTCTCACGCGGCGGCGCTGCAGATCCACAATCGCTACCTGGTCGCCGAAAGCGAGGAAGGGGTGGTGGTCATCGACCAGCATGCGTTGCACGAAAGGATTCTTTACGAACACTTTCGCGGCGCCGTGCTGGCCGGGGCGGTCGAATCGCAGAGTCTGCTCGTGCCGGAGCCGGTCGACTTGAGCGGCCCCGAGGCGGCGGCCGTGCTGGAGCACCGGGAGTTGCTCGCCCGGCTCGGCCTTGGCATCGAACCGTTCGGCGGGGATACGATTCTGATTTCCAGCTACCCGACGATGATGTCGGCCGACAGCCCGGCCGAGTTGCTGCGCTCGCTCGTCGAGATTCTGTTGGCCGGCGGCCGCGCGCCCGAGCGGCGAGACTTGCTCGACGAGCTGTTGCACATGATGTCGTGCAAGGCGGCGATCAAGGCCGGCGATCGGCTCGCGCCCGAGGAGATCGAAGCCTTGCTCGAACAACGCCACCTGGCCCAAGACACGCACCACTGTCCGCACGGCCGGCCGACAGCGCTGGTCTTCACGCGCGAGGAACTCGACCGGCAGTTCAAGCGGACCTAGGCCTTGGCGCCCGGCTGACAAACGCATTGCCATGCTCATAGAACCGCCACGGAAGTTCCACCGCCCGCGTGATGCCGATCCGAGGGCCGCACTCGACGATCGGCGCGTGCTTGCCGCCGTGCAACTTGATTTCTCGACCTAACGGCCGCCCGTTGAGCTCCATGCCGATGCCGAACGCCTGGCAGAGCTTGCCGGGACCGCTGGCCAGGTTTTTAGGATCGCTCAGGCCGCGGCGCCGGGCCATTTCGGCTAGTCCGGCCAGCGGCTCGGCCGCCCGGATCAACACCGCGCCGGTCCCGTGCCGCTCGGTGGTGAAGTTCATGCAGTAGTGAATGCCGTAGCTGTGATAAACGTAGATGTGGCCGAACGTTTCCCGCATCAGCCCGGCCTTGTTCTTCCGCATCACGGAATGCGAGGCGGCGTCGGTCTTGTAGGCTTCGGTCTCGACGATCCGGCCCCGGCACTTGCCGACGACCAATACGGCGCCGATCAGGTCGCGGGCGACCTCTAGCGTATCGCGGGCGAAGAATTCGTGGTCCAATTCGGGCGTCATTCCTCGACAATGTATCATAATTATCGTGGCGATTCTGAGGTATGCTTGTTTGGGCGATAGGCGCATCCCTTTCCAGCCAGCACAGGAGCATGACGCATGAGCGACCAACCGGCCTATTCCTCCGAAGCGCACGGCCAAGCGACTTCGCAGCCCCTTGGCCCGCTGGGCGCGGCCGCGCGCCACGAACTGGCGGCGCTGCAAAAAGAGTGGTGGTGGTTTCTGTTGCTGGGCATCGCCCTGGTCGTGCTTGGCACGCTGGCGCTCGGCGCCGCCGCGTTCGCCTCGGTCGTCGCCGTCGTCTACCTGGGCCTGTTGATGTTGGCCGGCGGCATCGCGCAAACGATCAGCGCGTTTTGGGCGGGCCGCTGGAGCGGTTTTCTGTTGACGATCTTCATCGGGTTGCTCTACATGGTGGCGGGCGTGTTCATCATTAGCCATCCCGTCGAGAGCACGATCGAGCTCACATTGATGCTGGCCTTCTTGTTCGTGGTCTGCGGCGTGTTCCGCATCGTCACGGCGCTCGTGCTCCGCTTTCCGCATTGGGGATGGCCGCTGCTCAACGGCGTGATCGCCGTGCTGCTGGGAGTGATGATCTACAAGCAATGGCCGAGTTCCGGCCTGTGGGTAATCGGCATTTTCATCGGCATCGAGATGATCTTCAACGGCTGGGCGTGGGTGATGTTCTCGCTCGGCTTGCGAAGCTTGCCGAACGAACCTGAGTGATGCCGCCCGATAGTCTTGCCCTAGGTATGGACCTCCGCTCCGTCTCGCTGCCGTAGGCGTGGACGCCTGGTCCGTCGTTGGAAGTCCGTCCAACGAGGGGTAAACGTCGCCCATTTCGGCGGGCGGGCGATTGGTTGCAT
Organism: Pirellulales bacterium; assembly: GCA_035606815.1. Classification (GTDB taxonomy): domain Bacteria; phylum Planctomycetota; class Planctomycetia; order Pirellulales; family JAICIG01; genus JAICIG01. The sequence continues at coordinate 3,153 of DATNEC010000682.1, read as the reverse complement.
GTCCTGCGGCCCGCTTTTTGCATTCTCTATCAACAGCGAATCGCCGGCGCGGGCTGTCGTCGGGCCGGGCGGAGCACCTGACTTGCCGCATCGTCGGACAAACAAATTTCAAGCAGGAGGAAGTGAAATCATGTCGCGCCTACAGAAAGTCTGGAGAGGCTTGGCGGGAGCGCTGGCCGCGGGGTGCATTTCGCTTGTGGCGGCCGATCCGGCAAACGCCCAGAACCGCGGCCCTCGCGATTATCTGGACGACGGAGACGATCAAACCTACACGAATCGATATGCTCGCGACGCATACCGCGATCAGCGGGCGCGCGACATCGCCGACCTATCGCGCGCTCGCGCCCGCGGCGAAGAAGTCGCTCGCTACCGCGACGACCGCCGCGATGACGACCGCGGCTATCGCGAACCCGTCGGCCCGCCACGCCTGGCGCCCCAATATGCCGATGTCTACGATAGTCGTTACCATCGCGACGCCGCCGAGGCGCCCAGCGCCGATGACCAACGTCCGTTGCGATCGGTCAGGAGCGGCCATTACGACCCGCGGATCGACGACTACGACGACTTTGGTTCCTATGCCGACGTTCCCCTGGGGCGTTCCAGCCGCGGCGAGCAAGACCGCGCCGACGCTCCCGGTTATCTGAACCATGCGGGCCGCGAAGCGGCGCTGGCAAACGGATACCGCACTCGCGGGGTGCAGGAATTCAACGACGGCCGCGGCCAGGGAGTGCGGCTCGATGACGTCTATCCGCTCGATCCCTCGGTGAACCCCCGGCGCTACCGCGGCCATTTCGACGCCGAGTCCTACGGTCGCGGCCGGAGCGATGCGGACGACGATCGAGACATCGAAACCTTCATTCGCCGCGAAATGTCGGTGCGGCCGGGCGCCAACCTGCGCGTCTCGAGCACCGGAACCTACACCTTCCGGAACTACATCGATCACGGCAATCAGGTCAACGCCCGCTACCGGCAACCGGCCCACCGGCGATATCAGTATCTTCAGCCGTAGGCGTTAGCCGTTCGCTCTCGCCTTTTGACCTTGGCCCGAAGAGTCGCCCTGCCTTAGAATACAGGCAAGCTGGGCAATTCCTTCGGGCCGTTGGCTCTTAGCGGCATGTCGTATCGCTCCTTCAAACGCCATCTGGGAGAAACGCACCTGGAGCGCAAGCTCTTGGTCTTATTCGGCGTTTGCTTGTTTGCGCTGATTTCGGCCAGTTTTTGGTTCTATGGCAGCCAGACCGATTCACTGGTGGCCAAGCAGAACCCCGCCCAAGGGCGACTGCTGGTCGAGACGATCCTGATAACGACCCATTGGGAAAAGCTCGATTTTATCGGCGCGCAGAAACGGACCAGCGACTGGTCGGACTTGTATACTTCGCTGACCGCAAAGCTCAACAATCTCGATTACGAGTGGCGATTCATTCGCCCTGGCGGACCGGTCAAAAGCAAGCAGCCAGCCGACGATTTCGAGGCGGACGTGTTCGAGCGGTTCTTGCGAGGTTCTCCGATCGAACCGGCGCAGGGAGGCGACTCGCCGGACATGCCCAATCGGTTCGCGCCGGACGGAAAACGGTACGAGTATTACCAGCCCGTGTACGCCACGCACGCCGAATGCGTGAATTGCCACCGGATCATGACCGACCAGAAAGATCTGGCCAAAGACGGTCTGATCGCGGTGGCCAAGGTCAGCATCTCGAACGAGGCGACGCTCGCCGATCAAAACCGCAACCGGGCCATTTTGATCACCCTGGCAATCGGCGCCACATTCCTCGCGGTGATCGCGGCGTATCTGATCATTCGCTACGTGATCGTCAAGCCGCTGAATCACCTGCGCGAAGTCAGCGACGCGGTCGGCCACGGCAATCTCGAACAGCGGGCCGAGATTCATACGGCCGACGAGTTCGAAGACCTCGCGGTCGCCTTCAACCGCATGCTCGGCAATCTGGTCGCCGCCCAGGACCAATTGCGCAAGCTCAACGGCAACCTCGACTTGAAGGTCGACGAATTGGCGCAAGCCAACATGCAGTTGTTCGAATTGAACCGCCTGAAGAGCGATTTTTTGGCCACCATGAGCCACGAGCTGCGCACGCCGCTCAATAGCATCATCGGCTTCAGCGACGTACTCGGCTCGATCAAATCGCTCGACGACAAACAGCGCCGCTACGTGCAGAACATTCAGAAGTCGGGCAAGATGCTGCTCGACATGATCAACGACATTCTCGACCTGGCCAAGATCGAAAGCGGCAAGATGGAGGTCCGGCCCAGCGAATTCCGCATCGAGCACGTGATCGGCGCCCAGTGCGACATGGCCCGGCCTCTGACCGAGCGCAAAAACATCGACCTGGAAATCGAGGTCGAACAGAGCTTGCCCGAGTTGTATCAAGACCAAGGCAAGGTGCAGCAGATTCTGAATAACCTGCTTTCCAACGCGATCAAATTCACGCCGGAAGGGGGCCGCATCGTCGTTTCGGCCCGCCGCGGCGGCGCCGACGAATTGCTGCTGACGGTCGGCGACACCGGCGTCGGCATCGCCGAGGAAGACCAGGGCTGGATTTTCGAAAAATTCCGGCAGGGTCAGACCGTCATGCCCGCGGGCGACGCGATGACGCGCGAATACTCGGGCACCGGTTTGGGCTTGTCGATCGTCAAGGAATTGTGCAAGCTGTTGGGCGGAGATATTTCGCTCGCCAGCGAATTGGGCAAAGGCAGCGTGTTCACGGCCAGTTTGCCTTACACGATCGCCGAGTTGGCCGGCCACGATTCATCGTTGAGCGCTTTGACGATGCCGCGGCGCGACGAGTTCGACTCCGCATCGCCCCGCCCGGTTTCCGCGGCGTCGCCCGCCGGGCAATGACATTAGCGAACGCCCATGCCCGACGCAGCCCCCTTGCCCGAAGTGCAACTCTTCACCGACGGCGCTTGCAGCGGCAACCCCGGGCCCGGTGGCTGGGCATTCATCTTGCGCCATCCCGCGAGCGGCAAGGAAATGGAACGCTCCGGCGGCGAAGCGCTGAGCACCAACAACAAGATGGAGCTTACAGCGGCCGTGGAGGGCCTGGGGGCACTCAAAAGTCGCAGCCATGTCGAGCTGCTGACCGATAGTGTCTATGTGGGCAAGGGCATGAGCGAATGGTTGCCCAAGTGGAAAGCGAA
>DATNEC010000672.1:0-10980 GCA_035606815.1 Pirellulales bacterium | reverse complement strand
AGCGTTGTTCGACGGCATAATGCACCAGCCGCCGCGCCAGATCGCACTCGCGCACTGAACTGCGCGACCAGTTGATGACCTGCGTCGTCAACACGCTGCGAATGCCGAGCTCTTGGCAAAAGCCCAACAGCAGCACGTTGATCGGGGCCGAGTCGGCGTCGGTCAATTCGGTCAAGTTGCCGATGCCCATCATCATCTCTGCGTCGGGATAGCGGTCTCGCACGGCGAGGTAGCGCCCCAGGCTGCGGGCGAAGCCGAACCCGATCGGCTCCAATACCGGGTCGATCCGTAGCGGCACGCCGGCCTGGGCCAGATAATCGACCGTTTCGTCGAGGCCCGCCAAGGTCTCGGGCGCGTCGGGCACGACCACGACTTCGCAACCCCACTCGGCGGCCCGCTCGCGATTCGAGGAGTTTACCGACAACACCAACTCGGCCCCGGCGCGGACGGCCGGCCCGATTTCATCGGGATTCAGGCTGTCGATGCTGATCCGATGCCCCGCGTCGCGCAGGGCCGCGACCGTCTCGCCGACTTGCGGCCAGCATCCGCCCGGATCGCAGCCAACGTCGATCAAATCGGCGCCGTCGGCGGCCAGCCCGGCGGCCTGGTGCAGAATCTCTTCGAGCGATAGCCGAGGACAGTGATTGATCTCGGCGATGATCTGAATATCGTGCCGGCCATACTCGCCGCGATCGACGCGCGCGCGGCCGAAGTATCGCGGCAGCTCGCGCAAGTCCTTGGGGCCGCGCTCGACCGGCACTCCGGCGGCCGCTTCGACGGGGGCCAAATCGCCGTGACAGTAGCCCGGCAGCATGACTTTCGTCGTGCCCGGCGGCACGCGTAGATGGCGGGCGACCCACTCCGGCGTCATCAGCGCAGCGACAGTAATTCCCAGTACGCCAATCGAGTAATCGAAGCCGGCCTTCGGGGCCAAATCATCGAGCACTTTGCGCAGCGCGAATTCGGCCAGGCGTCCGGTGATGAAATGGATGCTCACGTTAAGCAGACGAATTTAGCCACGGATGAAACACGGATGGAATACGGAATTAGGAGAGGCGTTCCGAAGAACTATTACGAAGGACGTTATAGACCTCAAATATGGCGAGCGAAAATCTCGCTGGTAATATGCTGATGATGAAGTTCCACGTCGCATGATCCGTGTTTCATCTGTGTTTCATCCGTGGCTCGCTCCCTAACTTGTTCTCCCTGCAAAGCCGCCGTTGACGTTCAACACCTGCCCGGTGACGAACGCGGCGGCGGGCGAAGCGAGAAAGCGCACGACGCGGGCGACGTCTTCGGGCTTGCCCCAGCGAGCGAGCAAACTTTCGCCGACGGCGCGCTGTTGCCAGGCCGCGCTGGCTTGCTCACCCCACGAAGTCCTGATCCAGCCGGGCGCTACGCAGTTCACTCGCACCTGGGGCGAGAGCGAACGGGCCAGGCTCTTCGAGAACGCCATGACGGCGCCTTTGACCGCCGCGAAGATTTCGCCGCTGTCTCCCGCCATGCCCTGCTCGGCTTGGTCCCAGCCGACATTGATGATCGCGCCCGCGCCGCGGGCTTTCATTCGCGCGCCAGCCAGTCGCGATAAGTTCATCGCACCCGCCACGTCCACGCGCCATAGATGTTCCAGCTTTCGCTCGAACGACCAGCGGGCCGCTTCGCCCGTCAAGACGTCGGCGCCGGCGTTGTTCATCCAAATATCGACTTGCCCGCGCCAGCGCCAGGCATTCTCGACCAGTCGTTCGCGGTCCTGCGGATCGGCGATGTCGGCCATGACGACTTCCGCTTCGGCGCCGGCCGCGCGAATTTCGCTGGCCGCCTTTTCGGCGGCGGCCTGCGACGCCCTGGCATGCACCAAAACGGCGGCCCCCGCCGCGGCCAGTTCGAGCGCCGCGGCCCGGCCAATGCCGCTGGATGAACCGGTGACTACGGCGGTCAAGCCGGTCAAATCGCGTGCGGAAACGTCGGACATGGCAAGGACCGAACGGCGGCAGAGCAGGATTCGAGAACCTATACTTGGTTGTAGTCGGCGTGCCGCGGGCCAGCAAGGCGGGAGAGGGCGGGGGCCAGAGGCCGCAATATCGAATTGTCGCCTTTTGCTCCGCGAAAGACGGCAAGATCGGCTATGATGGCCCGGCGTTTGACCTCCGCAACGGCATCTCTCGCAACGTATGGCAACGGACCACCCCCTTAAGTCTTTCGAACTCAGCGACCGGCTGGGCGATACGGCGTTCGCTTTTCGCGGGTACAACCAGACGAACCTGGGGCGGACCCCCGAACTGCTCGCCCATCGGGTCTTCGGGGGCGTGGTCGAACGCTATCTGCGCGAAGCGTCCGAAATCTGCACCGAGTTCAGCCAGCGGCGCGTCGACCTCGTGGCCCGCGTTCGCGACAAGCGGGAGAGTACGCTCGAAACGTTCGGCGAAGACGTCGGACTGATCATCTCGGTCGAACTGGCCCACCTGGAACTGCTCGAACAGTTTTTCGACATCAGCTACCGCCATGCGCGACTGGGCATGGGCTATAGTCTGGGCGAAGTCACGGCGCTGGTCGCCGGCGGCGTATTCAATCTGCGCGACGTGCTGCGGCCGCTGTTGGCCATGGCCGACGACAGCGTCGAGTTGGCGCGCGACGTGACGATGGGCATCGTCTTCTCGCGCGGCAAAGCGCTCGATTTCGAGGCCGTCGAGCGGCAGTGCCTGGAAATCACGTCGCAAGGGCGCGGCGTGATCGCGATTTCGTCGTACCTCTCGCCCAACACGGTGTTGGTCTTGGGGCAGGCCGATACAGTCGACCGCCTGAAGGAGCGTCTCGCCGAAATCTTGAAAGACGCAGTGCATGTGCGAAAAAACAGCGGCAGTTGGCCGCCTCTGCACACGCCCTTGCTCTGGCAGCGGAACGTTCCCAATCGGGCCGCCATGATGCTGCACTCGGTCGGCGGCGGCTTTCGCGCGCCTGTTCCGCCGGTGCTGTCGCTGGTCACGGGCAAGATCAGCTACAACGACTACAACAGCCGGGCGCTTCTGAACCGCTGGATCGACCAGCCGCAGCGCCTGTGGGACGGCATCTATGAGTTGCTGGCGACCGGTATCGAGGTGATCGTCCACGTCGGCCCCGATCCGAACTTGCTGCCCGCCACGTTCAAGCGGCTCAGCGACAACGTCGTCGCCGAGTTGGACGGCCGTTCGCTGAAGCAGTTGGGCATGCGCGCCGTGTCGAACATGGTCCGGCGCCCTTGGCTGTCGAAGCTGCTCTCCAACCGGGCCGCCTTGCTGCGCGCGCCCTACATCGTCCACGTAGTTTTGGAAGACTGGCTGCTGGCCCAAGCCCTGCCCTGACCGGCTTGCCTTCGCGCGCCCATCGGCCGCGCCCATCAATCGCTAAGATCTGTTCGAAACGGCCGATTTCCGGGCGTTCCGATTTTTCGTTGGAACGAATTTCGCGGCCGGCACGTCTCTACTGCGTCGGGCAGCTCATTTCACGGTTCGTCGAGGAGCACTTCCATGAGGCGGCTTGCGGTAGCGATATGCCTGTCGGCGGGGGTTCTGGCGGTCGGCTGGCCGGCCGACGCGCTGGCCAGAATCAAACTCATCACGCTTCCGGTGCGCGAGCGGGTGGAGATTCAACTCGACAACCCGCACGCTACGCTGGTCGAAGAAGAACGGATCGTGCCGCTGGTCGAAGGCGTGAACCAGGTCGATTTTTCGTGGGCGAACACGCAAATCGATCCGCAGACGATCGTGTTCCGCGTGCTCGGCCCAGCGGCGGAAAAGAAGGCGGACGACAAGCAGCCGGACGACAAGCAACAGGCCGACGAAAAAGAGGGCGCCGAGGCCGGACCGCTCGACGTCAAAGTCCTGTCGGTCAGCTATCCGCCGAACGAAGCGGCGCTGGTCTGGCAGGTTTCGTCCAGCGGTTCAGGCGCCGCCCGCGTGCGGATCAGCTACCTGCTGGGCAACTTGAACAAAAGCTTCAACTACCGGGCCGTTGCGGCGCGCGACGAAAGCACGCTCACGCTGTCGCAGTACATTCGGCTGCAAAACCTGGCCAACGAGGCCTTCGGTTCGACCGGGTTGTGGGCCGGCTTCGGCCCGCGCTTCTCCAAGCCGATCGGCATCAACCAGACCAAGGAAATGCTGATCGCCAAGTACGAGAAGGTTCCCGTCAAAAAGACGTACACCGCCAATCCGCAGGCGTTCGGCTATCTCGACCAGCCGCAGAACAAGCTCCGCATTCCGATGCACTACGTGCTGAAGAACGACCGGCAAAACAAAATGGGCGAAGCGGCGCTGGAGGCCGGCAAGGTGCGCATCTTCCAGGAAGACGGCCGCGGCTCGACGGCCTTTCTCGGCGAAGACTGGGGCCGCTTTACCCCGCGAGACGACGAGATGCGGCTTTACCTGGGCGTCGCCCAGGACATCGTCGTCAAGCGGACGATCGACAAGAACGTGGTGCGCCGCGTGGCCGGCAATCTGCATCACCGTGAGGTCGTGCTCAAGTACGAGATCGAGAATTTCAAAGATCAGCCGGCCAAGCTCGACGTCGTCGAGAACCTGCACTACGTGCGCGGCGAGGTCCAAGGCGACACGGGGCGCGACGTCGAATGGGAACTGGGCAAAGAGACGACGTTCGCCGGCGGCCCCGACAAAGAGCAGAGCGCCTACGACCAAGCCGTGTTTCATGTCGACCTTCCCGCCCGCACGGCCGATGGCAAGGCCAAGAAGTTCGTGTACAAGCTTCACGTCATCCTGAAAAACGAGTGGTAATATGCGTACCGTTTCCATGGCGATGATTGGATCTGCACTGGCCTGCTGCTTCTGGCTCGCGCTGCAAGCGGGCCCGGCCCAGGCGGAAAACATTGACCTATCGACCGTGCCTGACCGCCAGAGCGTGCAGTTGACGATCTACAACTCCGAAGACCTGACGCTCGTGCGCGAGACGCGCAAGGTCAGCTTCAAGCCGGGCGTCAACCCGCTGCAATTCAGTTGGGCCGGCACGCTGATCGACCCATCGAGCGTCGAGTTGAGGTTTCTCTCGCACGCCGACAAGCTCGACGTGCTAGACACGACCTTTCCGCACGACAAACCGCAGATGCTGTATTGGAACGTGCAAAGCGAGATCGAGGGCGAAGCCGCGATCGAAATCACGTATTTCACCAGCGGCATCACCTGGTCGGCCAATTATCAGGCCATCGCCAACCGCGAAGAAACGCAACTCGCCCTGGAAGGCTTCGTGCGCGTTTCCAACAACTCGGGCGAAGAGTACGAAGACGCGCAGGTGCGGCTGGTCGTGGGCACGATCAACCTGGTCGAGAAGATCGCCCAGTTGGCGCAGATCCCCATGTCGCAGGTCAAAAGTCTCGAAAAGGCCGATTTCGACGGGCTGCGGCTGCGAGGGGCCATGATGCTGATGGACGCCCCCAAGGCCGGCGCCGCCGGCGTCTCCGCACCCGCGGAAGCCAAGCAGATCATCAAGGAGGGCCTGAGCGAATACTTCATTTACACGATCGACGGGACCGAGACGATTCCCAACGGCTGGTCCAAGCAGCTGCGAAGCTTCGAGGGGCACGCGGTCTCATTCAAGATCCAGTATCGCTGTCGGCCTAACGAATACGGCGATCAGTTGGTGCGGATGTATCTGCTGGCCAACGACGAAGCGTCGAAGCTCGGCACGACCCCTTTGCCGGACGGCGTGTTCAGGGTCTTTCGCGACAACGGCCGGGACGGCCTGAGCTTCTTGATCGCCCAGCAGATCAAGTACGTGCCGATCGACGACAAGATCGAGATTAACCTAGGCGTCGATCCCGAGGTGCTGTTCGAACTGGTCAAGCTGCGTTCGTCGCGAGACAATCTTTGGGTGCAGATCCACGGAACCAACACCTTCAAGCAGGTTGGCGGCGACAGGCAGGAAGTCGACGAGCGCAGCACGGTGGCCGGCTGGGACGATCGCGTCGTGTTCGCGCAGCGAGTTCGCAACTACACGGCCAAGCCGATCGAGGTCGAAATCCGCCGCTCGTTCGGCGGCCATGCCGTGTTTCGCAGCGCGCTTGCGGCCAAGAATCACGACTACCAAACGGTCGAATATGCCGCCAAAGTCGCTCCGGGCGCCAAAGCCGAACTGAAATACGAACTTCTCACGCACCAGGGGCGCAACGCCAAGCAAGCCAATGTCACGATCGAAGGGGCGGAGATCAAATAATGCGAACTCGCAGGGCATTGCTTGAGTTGTCGCTGGCGGCGGCTTGCCTGATGGCGAGCGGGACGCCGCAGCGCGGCCGCGCCGAGAATATCGACCTTTCGACCGTCCCCGAGCGCGAGATGGTGCAGTTGACGATCTACAACTCCGAAGATTTGACGCTGGTCCGCGAGACGCGCAAGGTCAGTTTCAAGCCGGGCGTCAACCCGTTGCAATTCAGTTGGGCCGGCACGCTGATCGATCCGACGAGCGTCGAATTGCAATTCGTCTCGCACGCCGACAAGCTCGACCTGCTCGACGCGACGTTTCCGCACGACAAGCCGCAGATGTTGTATTGGAACGTGCAGAGCGATTTCGAGGGCGAGGCGGCGATCGAGATCACGTACTTCACCAGCGGCATCTCCTGGTCGGCCGACTACCTGGCGATCGCCAACCCCAACGAGACCGAACTGGGCTTCGAAGGCTTCGTCCGCGTTTCGAAGAACTCGGGCGAGGCCTACGAAAACGCCCAGGTGCGGCTGGTCGTGGGCACGATCAACCTGGTCGAAAAGATCGCCCAACTGGCGGGCGTTCCGGTCGACCGTCTCTCCGAAGTCTCTGAAGAGCGAATCGAGCTATTCAAGCGAAAGGAAATGCGCGACCTGCTCGGCCGCCGCGAGTCGGGCAAGGATGCCGACGCCGCGCCCAAGAAGCCGAAAGAAATCGTCAAAGAGGGCCTGAGCGAGTATTTCATCTACACGATCGAAGGCACGGAGACGATCCCCAACGGCTGGTCGAAGCGCCTGCGAAGCTTCGAAGGCCAAACCGTCCCGTTCAAGATCGAGTACCGCTATCGGCCGAACGAGTACGGCGAGCGGTTGGTGCGGATGTACTTGTGGACGAACGACGCGGCCTCGAAGCTCGGCACGACGCCGCTGCCCGATGGCACGGTGCGCGTGTTTCGCGACAACGGCCGCGCGGGGCTGAGTTATTTGGCGGCCCAGCCGATCAAGTATGTGCCGATCGGCGACAAGATCGAGATCAATCTGGGCGTCGATCCCGAAGTGATTTTCGAGTTGGTCAAGCTCCGCTCGTGGCGCAACAACATCTGGCTGCAAATTGCCGGGACCGACAAATTCCGCCATCTGCCCGACGGCCAAGTCGAGCTGAAAGAAAAAGGCCCGGTCGCCGGCTGGGACGATCACGCGCTGTTCGCCCAGCGGATTCGCAACTACACGACGAAGCCGATCCGCGTCGAAATCCGCCGCTCGTTCGGCGGCCATGCCGTGTTTCGCAGCACGCTGGATGCCAAGAACCACGACTATCAGACCGTCGAGTTCGAGGCGAACCTCAAGGCGGGCGAACGGGCCGACTTGAGATACGAGCTCGTCACGCATCAAGGCCGCAACGCCAAGCAGGCGAACCTTGCGGTCGAAAACGCTTCCCGATTGCGCGACTAGGTTCGATCCGCGATTGATAGGATCTTTTGCGGCATTGAGTAGGTTCAAATGTTTTCACGGCCTGGAACATGCGCGCGGCGCGACCGGCCATGCGGGGGAAAAATTTTCTATTGCAATCGCAAAATGGAGCGATTATCCTGACCCCAGGTTTGACTAGTATACTAGTGTCTACTCATCGAAAGGGGTCGCGCCATGGACCAGAAGAAACCAAGGTCGCCGTTGTTTTGGATTGCCATCGCCGTGCCGGTCGGGTTCGTTTCGCTGTGCTGCCTCGGATCCTGTATCGTCGGAATGGTTGGCGTCCAGGTGGAAGACCGGGAAAAGCAGACGTCCGGCGCGGCGCCGCAAGTCGAGCCCGCATCGGGCGCCGCAAGCGTTGCCGAACCGGCGCCAACTCGCGAAGCGCCGCCTTTCGAAGAAATTCGGACAAATGCGAAGGAGATGACCGACGCCCAATGGAACAAGTACGGGCCGTCTCTCGCCGGCAGCCATGTCGCTTGGAGCGGCTGGGTCAAGGAAGTGAACGAAAAGACGTTCGGAGGCTATGAAGTCTGGATCGATATGGACGCCCCCGACGTGCCGCTGAGCGTGCAAGACGTGTATGCGGACATTCCCGACGACTTGGCCCTGCAACTTCGCAAGGGCCAGCAGGTTCGCGTTTCCGGCACGATCAAGTCGGCGACCAACCTGCTCGGTTCGATGGCCATTCGGCTGGAAAAGGGCGCCACGGTGACGCCCTAGCGCTCAGAAATCGGCGTTCCCCGGCGTGCGCGGGAAGGGAATCACATCGCGGATGTTGGCCATGCCGGTAATGAATTGCACGACCCGCTCCAGGCCCAGTCCAAATCCCGCGTGCGGCACGGTCCCGTAGCGGCGCAGATCGAGATACCACCAATAGCTCTCGGGATCGAGTCCCTGCTCTTTCATCCGTTGCTCGAGCACGTCCAGCCGTTCCTCGCGCTGGCTGCCGCCGATGATCTCGCCGACCTTCGGCACTAGGATGTCCATCGCCCGCACCGTGCGGCCGTCGTCGTTGACGCGCATGTAGAAAGGCTTGATCGTGCGCGGATAGTCGTACAAGATCACCGGGCATTTGAAAACCTGCTCGGTCAGATAGCGCTCGTGCTCGGCTTGGAGGTCGCGGCCCCAGGCGACCGGAAACTCGAACTTCTGGCCCGATTTTTCCAGCCGCTCGACGGCTTCGGTATATGGCAGGCGGACGAACTCGCTCCCGACGATGCCTTCGAGCGTGGCCAACACCGTGTCGTCGATCCGCTCGTTGAAAAACCGCAGGTCTTCGGCTTCGCGCTCCAATACGTCGCGGAAGATGCGCTTCAAAAAGGCTTCGGCCAGGTCCATGTTGTCGACCAGTTCGAAGAAGGCCATCTCCGGTTCGACCATCCAGAACTCGGCCAGGTGCCGCGAGGTATTCGAGTTTTCGGCGCGGAAGGTGGGGCCGAATGTGTAGACCTTGCCCAGCGAGCAGGCGAAGATTTCGCCCTGCAACTGCCCGCTGACGGTGAGATAGGCCGGGCGGTTGAAGAAATCCTTCGAGAAATCGACTTTGCCGTCCTGTTTGGGGATCTGCGACAGGTCGAGCGTGGTCACTTTGAACATCTCGCCGGCGCCTTCGCAATCGCTGGCGGTGACGATCGGCGTATGGATGTAGAGGAAGTCCTGCTCCTGAAAGAAATCGTGGATCGAACGGCTGACGCAGTTCCGCACGCGCGCAATGGCGCCGAAGGTGTTCGTGCGCGGCCGCAGATGGGCCAGCGTGCGCAGGAATTCGAACGAGTGCTGTTTCTTTTGCAGCGGGTACGTCTCGGCATCGGCTAAGCCATGAACGATCACGTGAGCGGCTTGCACTTCGGTTTCCTGCCCCTTGGCGGGCGATGCCTTGACCAGGCCCTCGACCGTGACGCTGCATCCGGCGCCGAGCTTTTTGATCTCGCTTTCGTAGTTGGCCAGCGAGGCGTCGGCGATGACCTGCACGTTGCCGAAACACGAGCCGTCGTTGATTTCCAGGAAGCTGAAGCCCCCCTTCGAATCGCGCCGCGTGCGGACCCAGCCTTGCAGACGCACCTCGCGGCCCGCCGCCGCGGCTTTTCGCGCTTCGGCGACGGCGATCTTGTCCATGACATTTCCTCGATCATCAGCCGTGCGATTCATGTGACGCCAACCAGCGCTCGGCGTCGAGCGCGGCCATGCAGCCGCTGCCGGCGGCGGTGACGGCCTGGCGATAGTAATCGTCGGCCACGTCGCCGGCGGCGAACACCCCTTCGACGCTGGTGTTCGTGCGGAAGGGCACGGTCCACTTGATGTACTTTTTGGACGTCAGTTCGAGCTTGCCTTCCACGAACTTCGTGTTCGGCGTGTGACCGATCGCCAGAAACACGCCGGTCGCGGCAAGTTCTTGTTGCTTGTCGCCATTCGTGCCGCGCACCTTAACGCCCGTGACCCCTTCGCGGTCGGTTCCCAACACTTCGTGCAATTCGCTGTTCCAGACGGGCTCGATCTTCGGCTCGTTCAACGTCCGCTCGGCCATGATCTTCGAGGCCCGCAACTGGTCGCGACGATGCACCAGATAAACCTTGCTGGCAAATTTCGTCAAGAAGGTCGCTTCTTCGCAGGCCGAATCGCCGCCGCCGACCACAACCAGCGGCTTGTTACGAAACCGGGGCAGCGCGCCGTCGCACACCGCGCAGGCGCTGACGCCGCGATTCTTGAAAGCCTCTTCCGAAGGCAACCCCAAGTAGTTGGCCCTCGCGCCGGTGGCCACGATCACCGCCTCGGCCTCGGTGACGCCCCCTTCCGAGGCCGTCAGCTTGAAAGGCCGCTGCGAGAAATCGACGTCGACGATATCGTCGGTGACGATTCGCGTGCCGAAGTTGACCGCCTGCTGCCGCATCAGCTCCATCAGCTCGGGGCCGCTCACGCCGGCCTTTTGATGGGGCGCCATGCCGGCGCGTTTCTCCTTGGCGATGGAATTATCGAGGTACGACTCTAAATTACCATGCGGAAAGCCCGGGTAGTTCTCGACTTCCGTCGTCAGGGCCAGCTGCCCCAAGGGCAGCGTGCCCGCGATTCGATTGTCCTCGGTGATGGCGCCTTCGAACACCAGCGGCTTTAGCTCCGCTCGGGCGGTATAAATGGCGGCGGCCCACCCCGCGGGACCGCTGCCGATGATGACGACCTTCTCAGCCAATTGCGTAACTCCTTCCCTAGGAACTGCTTTTCGCGCCTCGATAGGGGCTTGTCTGAACGGCATATTATAGGGCGTCGCCCAGCGCCGTCCATGCCGTGAGCCTTGTTCGTCTTGACCGGCTTGTGCAGATAGCCATACTAG
>DATNEC010000667.1:0-3153 GCA_035606815.1 Pirellulales bacterium | reverse complement strand
AAGGCGTCGTATTCCGGCGACGGCTTCGGTTCCTCGACCAGCGGCAAGTCGTCGGGCTCGACGGAACTGGCGAACACGCCGTAGAGCGAGTAATAATCGGCCGTCGGAATCGGGTCGAACTTGTGATCGTGGCAGCGAGCGCAGGTGACCGTCATGCCCATCAAGCCGCGCGAGACGACGTCGATCCGGTCGTCGATGATGTCGTGCGTATTGAACATGAACCGCCGGCCGACCGTCAAAAAGCCCATCGCGGCCAGGGCCCGCTTGTTGCCCTCCAGCGGCAACTGGTCGGCCGCCAGTTGCTCTTTCACGAAACGGTCGTAGGGCAGGTCTTCGTTGAAGGCCCGAATCACGTAATCGCGGTACGTGTATGAAAACGGGTAGCGACGCTCTTGCGTGAAGACATAGCCCTTGGTGTCGGCATAGCGGGCCACGTCGAGCCAGTGTCTGGCCCAGCGCTCGCCGTAATGGACCGAGGCCAGCAGCCGATCGACGGCCCGCGGCCAGGCGTCGGGCAAGTCGTCGCGCTCGAATGCCTCGACCTCGGCGGCCGTGGGCGGCAGACCGATCAGGTCGAAGCTCGCGCGTCGCAACAGCGTGCGGCGATCGGCCTGGGGCGAAGGCGTGAGTCCTTTGGCTTCCAATTCGTGCAAAATGAAGGCGTCGATCGGCGTCGCGCACCAGGCCGCATTTCGCACGGCCGGCAGCGGCGGGAGCGTCACCGGCCGGAACGCCCAATGCGACTCGCGCACTTCCGCCAACCTCTCCGCCGGCGAGCGCGGGGCGTCAGCCCCCTGGTTTTTGGACGCCGCGGCAGCGCTTGCCGACCCGGAGGCTGACGCCTCCGGCTCGCCATTTCGAGGCCAAGGCGCCCCCATCTTGATCCACGTCGTCAGGCTGGCCAATTCCGCGTCCGGCAGCTTTCCTTCGGGCGGCATCTGCACGTCGCCGTCATAGCGGACGACCTGCACCAGGCGGCTCTTGTCCGGATCGCCCGGAACCATCACCGGCGCGCCGTCGATGCCTGCCGCCAGCGCCTCGCGCGAATCGAGCCGCAAGCCCGACTCTTGCTTCTTGGCCCCGTGGCAAGCCTGGCAGCGATTGACCAGCACCGGCCGGACCTGCTTTTCAAAAAACTCGATTTGCTCGGCCGAGGGCGCCGCAACCTCGGCGGCCGGCAAGGCGCCAGCCAGGGCCATCCAGCCGACGAACGCCGCAAAGGATCTTAATAAGATGCGGTCGGGAGAGTCCATACGCACTTCCAACAGCGAAATCTCCATGCGGCGGCGAGCATGCGCTTTCGAGCGTCAGGCAGGCGATACGCTCCAAGTGAGCGTATCAAAGACTCGATCGCGGCAGGTCACGAGCCAAGCCGGCCCGTGACTCAAGTATACTCGGCGGCGAGGTTTCTCGTCAAAAGCCAGGCAAGAGTGCCTGGCCCACGCGCCGCTGAGGCGGTCGTTGGGGATGACGCTATTCGTCGTCCCGAATGGCTTGCACGGTTTCGGAGAGGATCGCCGGCGCGACAATTGGCCGCGCCGCGCCCGACAGGGCGGCGCCAGAGGTATAGGAGGTCGCGGCCGGAAACATGGCCCCGGCCGGCGAGCAGCAGGGACATTGCAATCCCTGGCAGCAAGGGCAGGGTTGCAGACACGGCAATAGCGACTCGGTCAAGGTCCGGGTCGCCACATAGACCCGGTCGCCCGGCATGAGCTGAAAGTTGGTGGCCGTGTCCCCCAACTGCACGATATGCCGGTAGCAGATCGGCATCACCGTACGGCACCCGCCGGGCAGACTCGGCCGGCTGAGAATGATATTGCATTGCGACGCTTTATCGGTCAGTCCGCCGGCCGCGAGAATTCCGTCCAACACCGTCTCCCGGCCGAGCACGGGGAACGAGCCGGGTGAGCTGACTTCGCCCAGCACGTAGTACACGGCGCTTTGCGGATTGATCAGCCGCACGTTGATTTCCTCGGCGCCCTTTTCGACGGCCTTGATAGCCGCCGCGGCCTCGACTTCGATCTGCTCGACCGTCTTTCCTGCGGCGATCAGCTTGCCGAAACGGCCCAGGTCGATCGTGCCGTCGGGCAGCACGGTTTGATCGGCGGGAAAACGCAGCGCCGAATCGAGCGCCACCGGCTCGACCAGCAGCGTGTCTCCCGGTTGGACCAGGTAGGGGGGCAGCACGGTCTTTTCCAACTCGCGCGGGGCCGGCACGCTCGGCGGGACCGCGCGGCGCACTTCCTTGGTCTCTTGCAGCAAGAAGTCGCCCGCCGGGAACAAAGTGAACGATCCGCCGGAACAACCCGCGATGTTGGCCGCCAGCAGCCCCCACATCAACCAAACGCGAAGCGAGAGCGGCCGCGGGTCGAGCATGCTAAGGTTCCCTCCTCCAAATCAGAACGGCTTCGCAATAGTCCGCTTATTTGTTCGTCGAGAGCAAGGAGGGGAATTGACGGAGATCGCGCGCCAACTTCAGAAAAGCTTGCCCCGACCGTGCGCCGTAGCGAAGGCGCCGATCCGGCAGAAGGCACGGAAAGCTTGCGACAAGCCGAACGTGACGGGCGAACGGATTGCAGCGGGCCCTTAAGGCTCCGGCGGCGATTGCAGCATGAAGAATCGCACGGCTTCCTCGCCGAGCAACGGCAAGGGAAGCACTCGGACGGATGGACCGCGAAAGTTTCCGGTGACGTGGAGATGCACGACTTGATCGGAGAGGAACTTGTTGGCCTCCAACACCAGGCCCAACGGCGGAACGGCGACCAAGGCCAATTGCGTCGCTAATGTGACGACCGACTGGGAGCTCGAGTCGAGCAAGCCGGTGTCGACCGTGACCTGTAAGTCGAGCCGCCCGCCGACCGTCGCCGTCCCGGTGGCATAGAGCTGCGTCTTCTGTCCCTCCAGCGACAGCCGCTCGATGCGCAGCACTCCGCGAGAAAGCCCCGCTCGCAACTCGCCGCAGCTGAATTTCGTGGCGCCGCCGAGCGCGCCGGAGGTATGGGCATGCGCGGCGTGCGAACCCGGCAGCCCCTGCACGTCGCGCAGCTTGACCCCCATACGGGCGTTCAAGTCGCGCGCGGATGTCACGTTTCGGCCGGAAATGCTGACGACGCCGCTGATCGTGCCCCTGCCAGCCGGGTTGCTCGGCGAATG
>DATNEC010000618.1:0-15899 GCA_035606815.1 Pirellulales bacterium | reverse complement strand
CGCGTTTTGGCCATTTATGGTAAGCTGAAGCTATGGAAACTATCGTCCGCAACGTCCGAGATCTCGACCAGACCGATCGCTCCGCGTTGGAACGGGTGGTCGGATGCCAACTGGGCGAGAGCCAACAAATCGTGATCCAGGTGGTGAGCGCGGCCGTCGAACCTCGGGAGTCGCCTGGGCCGGGAGACCAACTACCCGCTTGGTGCGATGTCTACGAAGGGCTTTCGGATGCGCAAATTGATGATCTCGATGAAGCGATTGTCCGCGATCATTCCAGCCGCCATCTTGATTAGGCCATGGACGCCTCGCTGCTCGATACCGATACACTTTCGGAAATTTTGAAGCGGCGCAATGCGGCGGTGGTGTCGAACGCCGCAACTTATTTGAAGGAGCGCGGACAGTTCACCTTCTCCGCCTTCACTCGCTTCGAGGTCCGACGTGGATATGTCGATAAGCGGGCCTCGCGGCAACTCGCGAAGTTCGACGAGTTCTGTGGGCATTCGCTGGTCCTGCCGCTGAGCGATAGGATCTTCGACGAAGCGTCGCGGCTTTGGACGTTGGCGAGACAGGGAGGGCATCCCAAAGGCGACGCCGACCTCTTGATCGCCGCCACAGCGATACAGCACAACCTCGTTCTCGTCACCGGCAACGGCCGGCATTTTTCCTGGATGCCAGGGCTGCGAATCAACGACTGGGGGCGGAGCAGTTCGTAGGGAGGGCACTGCCCGCCACGAATAGCGCCTTACGGAGATCCACGGGCTCGCCGCGCCGCGACATTCTGGTTGGCAGTGCCCGCCTTACGTGGAGCGTATCAGCCCATCCCCTTCTGGCGAACTCGTGGGGGAGACGCTCAATGGCGCTGGACAAGCAAGTGGATCAGGCCATACGCCCATGGGGCCGAAAGGACAGCTCCGATCAACAGCGAGATCGTCGCCAACAGACACCGTCGTGTAGATTGCCCGCCCGCCTCAATCGGCCACGCGAGCAAGATTGCCGCCACGAACAACCCAGCAACTGCGGCGGAGAAAACCAACCAGTGCGCAAGAACGCCTGTGAACCAAGGGTCGACATATACCAGCAACTCGTTCGGCGCCCAGATTGAGAGCGGCGCCGGGTTCGGATTCGGTCCGGCGTTCGGCCTTGTTGGCCGGCGGTTGACCAGGAGCGCCATCAAGCCATAGATCGCAAAGAACGGTGCGGCCACTCCAATCAACGCGAGGCCGGCATTCGATATTCGACGGGATGAGAAGCGAACTCGATCCATGTCTTTATCCGGAGATCAAAATCAGCCGGATTAGTGTTTCAGGCTGGCCCGCCGAAGGCAACCCGACGCCACCGGCCCGGCGTTTGCCGTTTCTTCATTTCGCCAATTGCGTTACAGTTTGCCCGACGTGACGCCGATAACCGCTGCGTCGGTTCGGCCTGAGGTTTCCGATTCTTGTTCGCCGCCCGCTTCCGCTGGTTTCGCCATGAAAGACCGCCTGCGACTGCGGACCGCGCGCACCTCGCTCGTCTGCGGGCTGCTGACGTTCGCCGCCTCGCAATTCACCCTGGAGCTGGCGATCGAGAACTGGTGGCCGGGCTTGCGCGATGAGTTCTGCCACCAGAAGCTGACGCAACTCAAGCGGCGCTTCGACGCGGCGCCTCCCCAGGCCGTCAAAGTGGTGATGCTCGGCACCTCGGCCACGTACTGCGATCTGCAAAGCGAACGCCTCGAACGCGCCTTGCGCGAAACATCGGGCCGCGAAGTCGCGGTCTACAACTTCGGCATTCCGGGGTCGAGCGCGTTGATGGAACTGATCGCCTTGAAGCGTCTGTTGGCTGAGGGCATTCGCCCCGACGTCGTCTTGATCGAAGTTCTCTCGCCGTTCCTCTCCGGCTGTCCGCCGCTCGATCCGACCCGCTTTTCGGCGCCGCGCTTCGCGCTGAGCGAACTGCCCTTAATCCGCCGCTACACGGGCCATTATTCGCGCGTTCGCTGGTGGGACGGGCGGCTGGCGCCATGCCATGCGCATCGCTGGGCGATCCTGCGACGGCTGGCCCCCAACTTTGCGGTCGACGATCCGTGGACGCAGGGCGTCGGGCCGTTCGACGCCGCCGGCGCCGGACATCTCGAAGACGAGATTCGCACCGACGCCGGCTACCGGCAAGGCGTGCAACGGACCGAAGACAGCTATGGCGTCTATCGCAACAAGTTCCGCCGCGACGCGCCGTTTTGCCAAATCTTGCGAGAGCTTTTAAGCATCTGCCGGCAGGAGCAGATTCGCGCGGCGCTTGTCGTGATGCCCGAGAGTTCCGAGCTGCGCGGCTGGTACGATTGGCGCGTCGATGGCGAGATGTTGGCTTTTCTCCGCGAGCTTGGCGGCGAGTATGGCGCCGACGTCATCGACGCCAAGGATTGGATCGACGATCGCGGGTTTTTGGACGGCATCCACCTGGTGCAATCGGGCGCCGAGCGGTTCACCGGCGGCCTAGCAGGCGAGGTCGTGCTGAGCAAGCGACCCGACGCGGAACTGGCGGGACGCGACGGAAAGAAGCTTCGTTAAGCGCGAACGAACGAAGACGCGAAAGACGGAAAGATGAAGTTGGCCGGGCGGCCGCTATTCCTGTCTTTCCTTTCGCGTAAACGTGAATTCGTTGCAGCCATACCCCGAAGACGTCGTCAGTTCCTGCAAGCAAAAGCCCCGGTCTCGCAGAAACCGAAACACATCCTCCGGCTTTGCGACTTCGAACGGCCAACCGCCCACCCAATCCACCAGGTCGTACCAGGCATGCATGCCGCGAGATTGGGTCTCGGAGGTCCAGTTGACGAATGGTAGGAAGGGATTTCGAAACGTGACGACGCGAAGCAAGCATGCCGCCACGGTGACGGAAAGCCGTTTCAGAAACATCAACGATCCGACAGCCCCGACGAACAAGGGACGAATGAAGCGAGGAAGTCTTTGATAGGCTTGCTTGACGCCTCGCCAT
Source organism: Pirellulales bacterium (assembly GCA_035606815.1). GTDB lineage: Bacteria > Planctomycetota > Planctomycetia > Pirellulales > JAICIG01 > JAICIG01. The sequence continues at coordinate 12,929 of DATNEC010000618.1, read as the reverse complement.
GCCCGCGAGACATAGGACTGATCGTTGTAGATGGCCAACACGATCGAGCCGCCGGGCTTGACCAGTGGCGGCAAATTCTCGATCGCTTGCCACATGTTCCCCGTGTGATGCGCCACGCCCCAGCAATAGACGACGTCGAATTCGCCAAGTGCGTTCAGAAAGTCGCGATCGAGGAGCGATCCGCGCCGGATAGTCCAGTTCGCCGCGTCGGCGAATCGCGTCTTCACTTCGTGGGCGCAGGCCACGGATTCCGCGTCCACGTCGAACGACGTGACGTCGGCGCCGAGCCGGCATGCCGCCAGGCTGAAAAGTCCGCTGCCGCTGCCGGCATCGAGAAACCGCCGCTGGTCCAGGTTCTCGATTCGCAGCAATAGCTGCAACGATCTCCGCGCGGCCGCGATCCGCGCTTCATCAAGCGTCGACAGATACCTCGCCCAGTTGCGACCGAACTCGAACGGCAATTACTTTCTCCGATCGAGATGGCCCGATTTATTGATGGCCCGCAACAGCCGCAGGCCGAGCATGATCGCGGTCGTGCAGCCGATCACGCCTAGCAGGGAAAGATCGACCCAGGGAACCAGCGGCCCGACCTTTTGGCTCATCATCCAAGAAGAACCGAGAAACAAGGCGCTGGCCAGCATTCCGAGCACGAGCCGGTTTACCGAAGGTTCCAGCCCGCGATGGTCGAGGTGGACATAGAACCGCCCGCTTTGCACCTGCTGCAAGATATCGGCTATCCCGCGCGGCAACACTTCGGCCAGGTGCTCCAACTCGGAATACAATCGCCGCAATCGTCGCAGTTGTCGGGCGGGCGAAAGTCGGCGGAACATCATCTGCCGCTGGTAAGGACGCATCACCTCGACCAGGCTGAACCGCGGGTTGAGCAGCCGGCCGGTCCCTTCGAGCATCACCAGCACCTTGATCAATAGAGCGATCCGCGCCGGCAGCATGATGTGGTAGCGGCGAATGATCTCGACCATTTCGTTGAGCGCGCCGCCCAGTTCGAGTTCGTCGATTTGCTGGTGGGCGTAGTGCGCGAGAAAGTCGGTGACGTCGATGCTCAGCGACGCCGCGTCCAACTGCGGCGGGACCGTGCCGATCCGCGTGATGATCGAGGTCAAATGCACGGCGTCGCAATGCACGACCGCCGACAACATTTCTTCGATCAACTCGCGCAGCGGCTCGTCGATCCGGCCGACCATGCCGTAGTCCAACAGCCCGAACACGCCGCCGGGCAAAACCAGGATGTTGCCGGGGTGGGGGTCGGCGTGATAAAAGCCGTTGGTGAAGATCATCGTCAAGTAGATCTCCGCTCCGCGGCGCGCCAACTCCGCCAGGTCGCTGCCGGCCTCGGCCAGCGCGGCCGTCTCGCAGAGCCGCAGGCCGTCGAGCATTTCCATCGTCAGCACGCGCTCGGTCGAAAGCCGGGGATGAGAGCGCGGAACGTGGATTCGCGGATCGTCGGCGAAGTCCTGGGCGAACTGTTGCATCTGCCGCTCTTCGCGGCCGAAGTCGAGCTCGCGCAGCAGCGTGCGCTGGAATTCCTCGGCCGTGGCCCGAGGGCGATAGTTGACGAACTCGGGGACCATCTCGGCCATCTGGCCCAGTCCGCCAAGAATGTCGAGGTCGACTCGGACCTTTTCTTCGATCCCCGCGTGTTGCACCTTGACCACCACCAACTCGCCCGAGTGCAGCCGCGCCTGATGCACCTGCCCGATCGAGGCCGAAGCCAACGGCGCGTCGTCGAACTCGGCGAACAGGGCCTCGATCGGCTCGCCCAACTCGGCTTCGATCGTGTGGCGGACCGTCGCGGGCGGATCGGCGCGGACTTCGCATTGCAAGTGCGTCAATTCCGCGGCCAGATCGACGCCGATCAGATCGGGCCGCGTGCTGAGAATCTGCCCCAGCTTGATGAACGTCGGCCCGAGTTCGTTGAACGCCAGCCGCACTCGCACCTCGCGCGTGTGCCGGGCCAGCACCTCGCCATCGGCGTCTTTGAACAGCCCTTTGACGAAATCGAGGTCCAGCCGGCTGACCCAGTCGGCCAGCCCGTACTTGCTGAGCACCGAGAGGATTTCGCCCCAGCGATTGACATTTCGGTAGATTTGCGGAATGGAGGTGATTTTCATCGTGCCGGCAGCGTTGCGACGGTTCACTCGTCAGCCTAGACTATTCTAACTTGTCGGGGGTCTGAAAGGTGGTCCATGCTGAAAACCGTCGCCGTGCCGCTCGTGGTTGGGGTCGCCAGCGCGCTGGCGACGGTCGCGGCGATGCAGTTTTTCCCGTCTTTCGCTCCGTCCCGACCTGCGGCCGGTCATCCCTCGGCGGCCAAGCAGCATGAATCGGCGGACTTCGAACGGCCAACTCCCGAGAAAGTCACCGCGCTGGCGCGGCTGGAGCCTGAGGATGGCATCGTCGATCTGAGCGGCACGCCGGGCGACCGGCTGATGGAACTTAAGGTCCGCGTGGGCGATCGCGTGAAATCCGGCGATGCGCTGGCCGTCTTGGAAAGTCATACCCTGCGGCAGGCCGAATTGGAGTTGGCCCAGGCCCAGCTTGAGGATGCCGAGAAGCGCGGCGCGGCGGAGGAAAAGTACGCCGCGGCGCTGCGTAAAGAGGCCGAGTTGGCTCGCAAGCAGGCGCAGCTCGAACGGCTGGAACTGAACGCACAAAAGGAAAAGATCGCGGGCCTGAAGGTCAGCCTGGCAAGCGTCGACGACGATCTGCGGCGACTCGAAAACCTGCGGCAATCCAGCTCGTCGACCGATTCGCAGATCGTCTCCGATCAGCAGCTCGAACATCAGCGGACGCTCAAAGACAAGTCGCAGCGCGAGTTGGCGGCCGCCGAGTCGCAGCTCAAAAAGCTGCAAGACTCGATCGGATTGAGCGAGCAGCAGGCCGAGGCGAAAATCAGCACGGCCGAGGCGAACCAGGCGCGCATCCCCAGCACTTTGCAACTCGACTCGCTGCGCAAAAGCGTCGAGTTGGCCGAGCGCCGCTTGGAATTGACCACGATCCGCGCCCCGAGCGACGGCGAGATCTTGAAGCTGATGCTGAGCGAGGGAGAAACCCTCGCCCAACAGCCGATTCTCGAAATGGCCGACACCAGCCGGATGGTGGCGGTCGCGGAGATTTACGAGGACGACGCGCTGCACGTCAAGGAAGGGGCGCGCGCATCGGCGGAGAGCGAGGCGCTCGACAAGCCGATCGAGGGCACGGTGGCCTATGTCGGTTCGATGGTGGCCAAGAACTCGGTGATGAGCTTGACGCCCACGGCCAGCGCCGATCTGCGCGTCGTCGAAGCGCGGATTCGCCTGGAGCCGAATCCCGAGGCCCGGCGGCTGATCAATCTGCAAGTGACGGTCTCGATTCCGGTCGATTCGGCCGGGAAGGATGCGCCCAAGGCGGAGAAGCCGTAGGGCGTTCGGCATGAAGACTCCGCTGGCCCTGCTCAACCTGCTCTACGACAAGACGCGGACACTGGTGGCGATCGCCGGCGTCGCGTTCGCCGTCGTGCTGGTGCTGATGCAGCTTGGCTTCTTGAATTCGGTCCGACTCACGGCCACCGAGGTCTACGATCAACTGATTTTCGACGTGGTGTTGGCGTCGCCCCGCTATCTCTACATTTCGAAGGCGGGCGATTTTCCGCGGACGCGCCTGTTTCAGGCGGCCTCGGCGCCGGGCGTGGCGGACGTGCGGCCGCTGTATCTGGGCTTCAACTTCTGGCTCAACCGCGACGCCTCGGAGCCGAACCCCTCGCGCCGCGGCATTTTCGTGATCGGCTTCAACCTGGAAAAGCCCGTCTTCCGGCTGCCTTCGCTCGAAGGCGATCTGTCGTTGCTTAAAGAGCCGGGCCACGTCTACATGGACTCCTTCTCGCGCAAGCAATTCGGACGCTGGCGCAACAACGACCATCTCGAAGTCGGCATGAAGCGGATCAAGGTGGTCGGCGAATTCAGCATGGGCACGGGCTTCGGCGCCGACGGCGACATCATCGTCGGCGATCAGACGTTCAAGCGGCTGTTTCCCAATCGCTCGCTCGACCAAGTCAGCCTGGGGTTGATACGCGTCGCTCCGGGCGCCGATCCGGAGCGCGTCGCCGCGGAGCTGCGGCGCCGCTTGCCGAAAGACGTGAATGTCTTCACGCGCGACCAAATCGAGGCCATGGAGCGCGAACACTGGGTGAACCGCACGTCGGTCGGCATCATCTTCACGCTGGGCGTGATCGTCGGCTTCATCGTCGGCACTGCCATCGTCTACCAGGTGCTTTCCAGCGACATCGCCAACCACCTGGCCGAGTACGCGACGCTCAAGGCGATGGGATACGGCCCGCGTTTTTTGGCCAAGGTCGTGCTTTCGCAGGCCCTGATCCTCGCGGTCCTCGGCTTCCTGCCGGGTTGGGCGATCTCCAAAACGCTGTATTTTATCACCAGCGAAAGCGCGCGAATTCCGATGCGGCTGGGATTCGAGCTGTCGCTGGGAGTGCTGGCGATGAGCATCGCGATGTGCGCCATCTCGGGCCTGGCGTCGCTGCGCAAGGTGACTTCCGCCGATCCCGCGGATCTGTTTTGAAAGGCGGCTGCGGCGCGTGCGGACCCCCCTGGCTTGGAAAAACTTGACGTACGATCTGCGCCGGCTGGCGCTGGCGGTGGCCGGCGTCGGCTTCGCGGTGCTGCTGATGTGCATGGAGTTGAGCTTTCGCGAGGCGCTGTTCGACAGCACTCTGGCGTTGATCCGCAAGCTCGACGCCCAGTTGATCATCACCAGTTCGGCCAAGTATACGATCATCGTCCGCGAGCCGTTCGCCCGCCGGAGGTTGTTTCAGGCCCTGGGCTGCGAAGGGGTCGGGGCGGCCGACGGCTTGGAGATCGAAACGCAGCTCTCGCTGCTCAAGAACCTCGACACGGGCGAAGACCAGCCGATCCGCGTGCTGGCCTTCGACCCCGACGACCACGTATTGAACATCGAGGCCGTCGAACGGCGGATCGACCAACTGCGGCTGCCCGATACGGCGTTGTTCGACCGCAAGTCGAAATCGAGCTACGGCGTGGCGCCGCCCTACGACGAGCCGCTCGAGCTTGCCGGCCGGCGGATCAAGGTCGTCGGCGATTTCGAACTGGGCACCGATTTCGCTAACGACGGCAACATGATCGTGAGCGACTTGAACTATCACCGGCTGTTTCCCGAGCGCGACGCCGGCGAAGACGGCATGGCCGAGGTCGATATCGGCGTGGTCAAGACGAAAGCGGGCGCCGACGTGCTCGCCACGCGCGAACGGTTGCGGCGCCAACTGCCCGACGACGTGACGATCTTCACGAAGCAAGAATTCGAAGACCAGGAGCGCCGCTTCTGGCAGACGGCCACCCCGATCGGCTACATTTTTTGGCTCGGCACGATGATGGGCTTCGTCGTCGGCATCGTGATTTGCTACCAGATTCTCTACGCCGACATCGCCGATCACATGGCCGAGTTCGCCACGCTCAAGGCGATGGGCTACGGCAACGCCTATTTCATCGGCCTGGTGCTGCAAGAAGCCGTGATTCTCTCGCTGCTGGGCTTCGTGCCGGGCGTGGCGTTCAGCGAGTTGCTCTGCCAGTGCGTGGCCGGCATGACCGGCTTACTGGTGAGAGTCAGCGAGCCGACCTTGCTGTCGGTACTGGTCTTGAGCTTGGGAATGTGCATTGCGTCGGGTTGCCTGGCGATGCGGAAATTGATGTCGGCCGATCCGGCGGAGTTGTTCTGATGGCGAGCGAGATGAACGTCACCACGAGCGCGTTCGGCGCGTTGCATTCGGCGACGCGCGCCAACCCGGCGATGCGGAAAGGCTACGACGAGGCCCGGATCGGCGTGCAGATTCGCGGCTTGAACCATTCCTTCGGCCACGGCGAGCTGCGCAAGCAGGTCTTGTTCGACAACAATCTCGACCTGACGCGCGGCGAGATCGTGATCATGACCGGCCCGTCCGGCTCCGGCAAAACGACCTTGCTGACGCTGATCGGCGCCCTGCGCACCGTGCAGGACGGCAGCCTGCGGGTCATGGGCCGCGAGCTGCACGGGCTGAGCAGCCAGCAACTGATCGAAGTGCGGCGCAACGCCGGCTTCATTTTCCAGGCCCACAACTTGTTCGAGTCGCTCTCCGCCTATCAAAACGTCAGCATGTCGATGGAGTTGAAAGGCTACGATCGCGCGACGATCCGCCAGCGAGCCGAAGAGCTGTTGACCGCGCTGGGACTGGGACACCGCATACACTACAAGCCCGACTCGCTCTCGGGCGGGCAGAAGCAGCGCGTGGCGATCGCCCGCGCCTTGGCCAGCAAGCCGCAGTTGATCCTGGCCGACGAGCCGACGGCGGCGCTCGACAAGGAATCGGGCCGCACGGCGGTCGAACTGTTGAGAAAGTTCGCCACGGAAGAGAACGCCACGATTCTGATCGTCACGCACGACAACCGGATTCTCGACGTGGCCGACCGGATCGTGAACATGGTTGACGGGCGAGTGATCTCGGACGTCGTCGTGGTCGAATCGGCGGCGATCGGCGAGTTTCTCCGCCAGTGCCCGCTGTTCAGTTCGCTCACGGCCCGCACGCTGAGCGAAGTGGCCGACAAGATGGCTTTGGAGCAGCACGCGGCCGGCTCGACCGTGATCCGCAAAGGCGATCCGGGCGACAAGTTCTATTTGATTCGCGAAGGCCGGGCCGAGGTTGTCGCGGGCGACGAGGCGCACCCGCGGCGCGTGGCGACGCTGGGCGTGGGCGATTTCTTCGGCGAGGCGGCTCTGCTCACCGGCGCGCCGCGCAACGCCACGGTCCGCGCGTTGGAAGACCTGGAGCTTTACGCGCTCGGCAAGCAGGATTTCGACGCCGTGATCGAAGCCAGCGCCTCGTTCAAAGAAGAGCTGCGCAAAGTGCTGTTCGAGCGGCAGTAAGATTATTGGCGCCGCCGGAGGCGTTCCAGTTCTTGCTTCAAAGGCAACCAATAGGCGCGATCGGTATCGCGCTCGCGTTGCTCCTCCGCCAGCAGGGCCGCTTCAAGCGGCGTTGGCTCGCCGGCTTGGGCCAAAGCCAGCAGAGGGCGGCTGCCGATCGTCGCCGTGCATTCGGCCGAGAATCTTCGCGCGACATCGATCAAGGGACCGGCCGAACGAAGCTCCTTCAACCAGAAGGCGATCTGCTCGGCGGAAGCGAGATCTCGATGCTGAAAATAGTTCGCCTCGACCAGTCGGGCGATCATTGGCCAGTCCTTCGGCCGCTGGGTCTTTTTCGCTTGTACGAGGTCGGGCAGCGACATGAGGTCGATATGTTCGTTCTCCAACTCAAGCGTCGTCCGCCGGTCCCACAGCGCGGCGAACGAGTCAACGCCGCGCATCCGCGACATGACGTCGACCCGCAGACCGCTGGCCTCGGGATGACGGCAGCGAAAATGGACTGCCAGCCCCATTTCCAGATAGCGCGCCTCGAAGGGTGGCACGGCGATGCACTTCGCCAACAACTCGTCGAGCGACTGTTGTAAACGGGCGAGGTTTCGTGCGTCGGCCACGATCGCCAGGTCGGCGTCGCGGCTAAACTCCGCTGCGCCGTACAACACGCACGCCTGGCCGCCCATCAGCAGACATTGAACGCCATTCGTCCGCATCGAAGAAAGGACTGTCCGGGTCGGGTTCAGGCTCAAGCGATCCTCCCAGCATCAGATAGACGCCCCAGAGCTTGTCCGACTCCTCCCAGCGCTGCTGGGGCGTCATCAGATACCATTCGGCCCATTCCGGGCCGCAGTATTCTTCGATGTCGATCATGGCCTTAAGTATAGCACGGCGCTGCTGGGCAAGCCTCTAAGTCCCCGATGGGACGGGTCGATCATTTCCCCAGCGCAGCGAAAAAGCCGGGGCCTTGCGGTCCCGGCTCCTTCCTGTCCTCTTTCGCTTGCCCCTGCCCCACTGCCCGTGCCCACTGGCGCCTGTTCCCTGCCGCCTAAGACTCAACCCCCGAACTCGGGCCGGCGGCGGCCGAGTTGCGTTTGCAATCGCTGCACGATCGAACTATGCATCTGGCTGACGCGGCTCTCGGAAAGATCGAGCGTGGCCCCGATCTCTTTCATCGTTAGCTCTTCATAGTAATAAAGAATGATGATCAGCCGTTCGTTGCGGTTCAGCCCTTTCGTGACCAGCCGCATCAGGTCGGTCTTTTGAATCCGCCGCGTGGGATCTTCGCCCTTCTTGTCTTCGAGAATGTCGATCTCGCGCACATCCTTGTAGCTGTCGGTCTCGTACCATTTCTTGTTCAAGCTGATCAGGCCGACGGCGTTGGCGTCGAGCATCATCTTTTCCAACTCGGGCACGCTGATTTGCAATTGCTCGGAAAGCTCGACTTCGGTGGGCGAGCGGCCCAGCCGCGTTTCGATCGTCTTGATCGCCTCGTTGAGCTTGCTGGCCTTGGAGCGCACCAACCGCGGCACCCAATCCATCGTGCGCAGCTCGTCGAGCATCGCGCCGCGGATGCGCGGCACGCAGTAGGTCTCGAATTTGACGCCGCGCGAGAGATCGAAGGCGTCGATCGCGTCCATCAGCCCGAACACCCCGGCCGAAACCAGATCGTCGAGCTCGACGCCTTCAGGCAGTCGCGACCAGATGCGCTCGCCGTTGTATTTCACCAGCGGCAGGTACATTTCGACCAGCCGGTTCCGCAGTTCCTGGTTGTCCTGATCGGCCTTGAAAGCGTCCCAAAGTTGCGCGACATCTTCCGTTGCGACCATTGCTGCCATGCATTCCTCCGTGATTGCACACTGCCCGCGCGACCGAGGGCCTCGTCGATCGCCGCGGCCATGACACCGAAGCGAAGCGAATCAAGGCCGTCGAGCCGGCTGTCAGGGATTGGTATTGCCTGGGGTCGCCGAGTCCGTGGCTTCCCGAGCGGCGAGTTCCGCCGCGAGTTTGCTGCGAATTGATTCTTCCACGGTCCGCTCGGCCAACCGTCCGATGAGGCATCCCAACGGCACGAACGCCAACAAACCGAGCCAGGCCGCAAATAGGGTCGGCTCCGCCCCTCCGCCGCGCACGCAGCTTCGCGCGATCACGGTCAGAAAGGCCAGCAAACCCAACACGCCGCCATAGCTGCGACCCACGTCTATTGGCTCCAGCAGTGGCCTTTAACTTTACTTAATCGCTACAATTTAACAGCAACTCAGCTATCGACGCCGGGCTTAAGTATCGGCTGAATGGCAACGGGGAGTTGAATCGATTCTTCCAAGTTCTTTATTTTTGCCGACGGTCAACCGCGACGCCAATTGTTCGAGTTGTTCGCTTGCTGGCGACGCCACACGCGTCAGCACGAACGGCGTTTGCGCCTTGCCGGCGGCGGCGATCGCGGGATCGAGCGGCAGATAGCAGCCGTCGTCGACGACGAGGCCCAAGAAACGGCGGCAGGCCCGCGCCAGGCGCCGGCCCGTTTCGCCCGCGACGGTGGCGGACGGCGCCAGGTTGACGACTGTTTGAATCGGCGTTTCTCGGCCCGGCGGGGCGAGCAGCTTGATCGCCGCGTAGGCGTTGGTCACCGAGACGGCTTCGGGAGAAGTGACCACCAACACCCGGTCGGCGGCCTGCCAAAAACGGCCCGCGATGCGATTGAGCGAGTTGCCGGCGTCGATCACGATGTACTCGGCATGCGGCCCCAGCCGCGTCAATTCGTCGAGCAATCGCTGCTGCGCCGCGGGCTCGCACTCCAGGTCACCCATAGCCCAGGCGCCCGGCAGGACTTGCACGCCCGCCGGTCCGCGGGCCAAAGTCTCATGCACTCCACGACGGCCGGCGAGAACGTCGCCCACCGTATAAAGGTCGCTGGCGCGACACAAGCTTGTCGCATCGGCGCGGCCCAAGTCGGCGTCGACCAGCACCGTCCGCCGTCCGTCGCGGGCCAGCGAGACCGCGACATTGACCGCCACCGTCGTCGTGCCCACGCCCCCTTTGCCGCTGGCGACCACGATCCGTTGCGGCGCGTCGGCCCGTGCGGGGCGCGCGACGGGCTGGCGCCCTCCGGCGAGCATGAGCAGTCTCAGGCGATTGGCTTGGTCGGGCATGGACTCAGAATCCCAAGATGCCGCGGGCCAACGATCGCCGCTCGGCCGAACTGATGTCGTCGGGCACGTTTTGACCGTTCGTCAGGTAGCTCAACGGCAGTTTGCACGAACGCAACAGAGGCAGCAAAGCGCCAAGTTGCGCCGCTTCGTCGAGCTTCGTCAGAATCAGCGCCGTGACCCCGACCGCCGCGAAGCGCTCGGCGGTGCGCTTCAACGTCGCGGGACTGGCCGCACTCGACAGCACGAGATGCACTTCGTCGGCGTCGGCCACGGTCAGAAGAGCCTGCAACTCGCGAAGCTTGACTTCGTCCTGCGGGCTGCGGCCCGCGGTATCCAACAGTACGAGGTCCAAGTCGGCCATGCTCGCGACCGCCGCGCGCATCTCCTCCGGCGTGGCGACGACCCGCATCGGCAAATCAATGATTTCGGCGTAGGTGCGCAGTTGCTCGACGGCGGCGATGCGATAGGTATCGACCGTAATCAGGCCCACGCGGCGTTTGTCGCGGAGGCGAAAATTGGCGGCGAGCTTGGCGATGGTCGTCGTCTTGCCGACTCCGGTCGGCCCGACCAGCGCTGCGAGACGGCAGCGACCGAGCGCCGGCCGGATCGGACCGGCGATCTCGATTTCGTCCTCGACCATCCGCAGCAAGCGGGCCTGCGCTAAAGCGGAATCGTCGATTTCGTCGCCGGCGGCCTCCTGGCGCAGCCGGTCGACAAGTTCTCGCGCCAGATCCTCGCCGATTTCAGCTTCGATCAATCGAGCGTAGAGGCGGAACAGCCCGTCGGACCAATCGTGTTCGGCGGTATAGCGGCTGCGACGGCAAAGATCTTCGACGAGCGAATGCAACTCATTGAGTTGTCCCTTCAACTCGTCGCGGAACATCGCCTTGGCGGCCCATTCCATGCCGGGCGACGATTCCATCGTCGAGTTCGAAGCCCCTTCTCCCTTTGGGAGAGGGTTGGGGTGATCGTGCGCCGAGGGCCCGTCAGCCCTCACCCTGCCCTCTCCCAGAAGGAGAGGGTTCCTCGCCGCCCTCGCCCCGTCTTGTTCCGAATGGAGAGCGTTGTCGGCCGCCTCGCGCTTCGGCAGGCGGCTGGGCACGTTGACTTCATTCGAGGCGGCCACCTCGATGTGCCGCGCGCCGGACAACCAGCCCAGCAAGCCGCCGCCGCGGACTTCGCGCGTGTGCAGCACCGCGGCCTGGGGCCCCAATTCGCGGCGGACCAGGTTCAAAGCCTCTTGCATCGTCCGGGCTCGATAGGTTTTTACGTCCATGAGTTGGGGAATTTTGGGTTTTGGATTTTAGATTTGGGATTTTGGATGAGGATTCGGAGCCGGCATTACTTGCCCGGCGCCGCGTCGGCCACCAGTCCCAGCGTCTCGATCTGCGTATCGCGAGTGACTTCGTTGTAACTCAAGATCGCGACTTGCTTGAGCTGCGCCGCGGTCATCTGCCGCAAGGCGGGGCGAATCTGCGGGCTGACCAACACGACGGGCGGATGGCCGGCGGTCGTGAGCTTTTCGACTTCCTTGCCGATCACGCGGCAGGTGGCGTCGATGGCCTGCGGCGACATGCGAATGAACAACCCGCGTTCGTTGTGCTCGAAGCCGGCGCGGACCCGATCTTCGAGCGCCGGGTCGAGCGTCACCACGTGCAAGCGGTTCTTGGCGTCGCGATATCGCGAGCAGATCGTGCGCGCCAAGCGGCTGCGCACGGCTTCGGTCAGGAAGACCGGATCCTTGGTGCGGCCGGCATAGTCGCCCAGGGTTTCCAAGATCGGCCCCAACTGGCGGATCGAAACCTCCTCGCGCAACAGCGTCTGCAAAATCTGCTGGACTTCCGCCAGCTTCAACACGCTCGGCACCAATTCGTCGACGACGGCCGGCGACGCTTTTTTCAACTCGTCGATCAGGTGCTTGGTGGCGTCGCGGTTCAGGATCTCGTCGGCGTGTTTGCGGACCACCTCCGTCAGATGCGTGGCGATCACGCTTTGCGGCTCGACCACGGTATAGCCCAGCGTCTCGGCCTGGTCTCGCTGCCCTGGTTCGATCCAGACGGCCGGAGTGCCAAAGGCCGGATCGCGCGTGGCGATGCCGGCGATGCGGCCGCTGGTCACGCCGGAGTCGATGGCCAACAGCATTTGCGGATAGACCATGCCTTCGGCCACCGGGTTATCGGCCACTTTCACGCGATAGGCGTTTTGATCGAGCCGCATGTTGTCGCGGATTCGGACTTTGGGCATCAAGATGCCGATGTCGGCCGCGACGTTTTGCCGCACGCGCTGCACGCGCGCCAGCAGGTCGCCGCCGCGTTTGGGGTCGGCCAGCCGAATCAGCCCCACGCCGATTTCGATCTCCATGGGGTCGACGAGCAGGAAATCCTCGATCCGTTCCTCGGGCGGCTTTTTCTCGGCGGCTTGGGCCTTCGCCGCGTCATGCACCTTGGTTTGCTTGTGTTGCCGCGTGAGAATCAGCGAAAAACCCACGCAGGAGCCGCCGAGCAGCAGCAGCGGCGCCGAGGGCAAGCTGGTGAAGATCAACACGCCGAGAAACGCGCCGGCCACGGCCAGGGCCTGCGGCCGCGAGAACAGTTGGCCGAAGAATTCTCGCGGCAGATTGACTTCGTTCGTGCTGCGCGTGACCAGCAAGCCGGCGGCCAACGAGATCAAGAACGCGGGCACCTGGCTGACCAGGCCGTCGCCGATCGTCAGCTTGGTGAAAATCGAGGCCGCCTGCCCGGCCGTCATGCCGTCTTCGATCATGCCAATGAACAAGCCGCCGACGATGATGATCAGCGTGATCACGATGCCAGCGATGGCGTCGCCGCGCACGAACTTGCTGGCGCCGTCCATCGCCCCGAAGAA
>DATNEC010000608.1:0-4359 GCA_035606815.1 Pirellulales bacterium | reverse complement strand
CCGTAGCCGCCAAAACCTCCATATCCTCCGTATCCGCCAAACCCTCCGTAACCGCCATAGAAACCGAAACCGCCGTGATGCCCGTGGTGTCCGTGATGGTGGTGTTGGGCCTGCGCCTGCGAGCCTGCGAACGTCACCGCGGCCGCGACGGCGAGCATGATTGCCAGTCGCCTCATGGTTCGAGTCCTTGCCTGTTGATTGCACTGCGATGCGCCCCACTGGGTCATTCTTCGCAGTCCTACGCAGCGCGAACAGAGGCCGGTCGAGCGAGTGGACGAAGCTGAACGGAAAGTAATTTTTGAGTCGGAAGTCTGAATGCGGAATGCGGAGATTGCAACGCACGCGTCGACTTTGCATCCTACGTTCCGCCGCCTTCGTCGGTTATTCCTCCGACGGAAGCATGGGGTCGACCAGTTCGACCTTCGCCAGCACAAGCAACTCGACGTGCTCCGCGGCGGCGTCGGGCAGCGATGGATCTGGCTTTGCTTTCGCTTTGACCCACTGGCCGTAGCCGCTGATGGCGAACGTCTCGCCCGGTTGCAGCTCAACTCCCGTATCGATTTCGCGCACGCGCAAGCCCGGAGTCGTCACGCCATTGACCGTGACGGCCCGCGTTTCATCGATTTCACTGACCCGCGGCCGCAACTCCAGGCGCACGCGGCCATCGTCGAGCAAGAGGGGCAGGACATCGAGTTGCACGCCAAAGGGCCGCATTTCCGTCTTCATCCGGCCGCCTGGCACGGGAACCAAAAACGGAAACTGCCCGCCGACATGGAAGTACGCCGGACGGCCGCTGACGGTCACGACAGTCGGCTCGGCGACGACTTCGACTATGATGCCCTCCTTTTTCCACGCTGCGATCAACGCCTTGTAACGGTCGCCCGGCGCAATCGTGGCGGAATCCAGAGGTTTTGGACCGGTGGCCTTTGGCGTCGCTTTGGCCTTCCCCGTATCCGCATCGACCGGCGCCTTGCCATCGCGGTTCAACAAGCCGGCCACTCCGCCGTCGCCTAATTCGTAGCCAAGTTGTTCAAGCCGGGTCCGCGAGACTTTCATGACCTGCACCTTGACCATGATTTGCCGCGAACCGGCCCCGATGGCGCGGCGCAGCCGCTCGATCTCGGCTTGCAAGGTCTTCAACTCGGCTAGCTTTTGATCGAGTTGAAGCTGGGCCTCGGTTGCTTGGGGCGGCTTCGAGGTTTCCTTGCTCGCGGGAGCTGCGGCTTTCACTTGGCCGAAAGCGACGTTGACTGCTAGCAATGCCCCGGCCAACACGATCAGCTTCCGCATGGCGACGCTCCTTGGGTAAAGCGGAAAGGCGAAATTGACAACCGTCGGGCAGCGACGATAGCCGCTCCCCGGCGAGAGGGTCAATTCCAATCCTTTGCGCCTCGGCCCAAGGGGTCTCTAGCCCGTCTTGACCTTCAAACGCTTCCCGAGTTGGCCGACCACCCGGGCCTCGTCGGGGAATTCGCCGGTCTTGAGCTTCGAATAGAGCAACTCGCCATCGACGGATAGCTCGAAGCAACCGCCGCTCGCGGGAACGAGCGTCAAAGCGCTCACGTGCTGCTTGAACTCGGACAGGATTTGGCTCGCCAAACTGACGGCCTGCGGTTCATAACTTCAAAGCGAGCAGTAACGCAATTCGATCTTCATGACAACGCCTCCGGAAAACGAGGAAACGCATCCAGCCCCCCCGGCGAGCCGCTCACCGCCGCTTGACCTTCTTGCGGGCCACGCCGGCCTTCTTCTTAAGCTTACCGCCGGCTTTGGCGGCCGGCTTCCCCGCGGCGGGGGATTTCTTCTTGCCGGCGGCCTTTTTCGGGGCCGCATTCCCGAAAATCGACTGCCAGCCGCTGGCGAACTTCTTGCTGCTGCCCGTGTGCAAAACCGTCATCGTCAAGATTGCTCCGAAAAGTAACTATTGCACCCCGCTGACCTAAAAATCCAACCTCCTTATCTCCTCAGCATCCCCCGACTCCTTCCATGAAACCGCCGCTTCGTTGCTCAATGCTTGAGCTTCTTGTACTTGAAGCGGTGCGGCTGATCGGCGTCGATGCCCAGTCGCTGGCGGCGCTGTTCTTCGTAAGTTTGAAAATTGCCTTCGCACCAGTGGACATAGCCGTCCCCTTCGAAGGCCAGGATGTGGGTGGCCAGCCGGTCCAAGAACCAGCGGTCGTGGGAAATGACCACCACGCAACCGGCGAAGTTCTGGATCGCCTCCTCCAAGGCCCGCAGCGTATCGACGTCCAAGTCGTTCGTCGGTTCGTCCAACAGCAGCACGTTCGACCCGCGCCGCAGCAGCTTGGCCAGGTGGACGCGGTTGCGCTCGCCGCCCGAGAGCGTGCCGACCAGTTTTTGCTGATCGGTCCCCTGGAAGTTGAACTTTGCGACGTAAGCCCGCGACGGCACGCGGCGGTCGCCCATGTCGATGTTGTCGTAGCCGCCCGAGATTTCTTCGTAGACCGTCTTTTGGGGATCGAGCGCGTCGCGGTTCTGATCGACGTAGCCCAGTTCGACCGTCGGGCCGATCCGCATCGCGCCCGAGTCGGGCTGTTCTTCGCCGACCAACATCCGGAACAGCGTCGTCTTGCCGGCGCCGTTGGGGCCGATCACGCCCACGATGCCCCCGGCGGGCAGGCGAAAGCTGAGGTCTTCGATCAGCAAGCGGTCGCCGTATCCCTTGTTGATATGGTCGGCCTCGATCACCAAGTCGCCCAGGTGCTTGCCGGGCGGAATCTGGATTTCGAATTCGTCCTGCCGGTCCTCGAACCGTTCGGCCGACATTTTTTCGTAAGCGCTGATGCGGGCCTTGTTCTTGGCCTGCCGCGCCCGCGGCGCCATGCGAATCCATTCCAGTTCCTTGGCCAACGTCTTCTGCCGGGCCGAGGCGGCCTTTTCCTCTTTGGCCAACCGGTCGGCTTTTTGCTCAAGCCACGAGGAATAATTGCCTTCCCAGGGGATGCCTCGGCCGCGGTCAAGCTCCAAAATCCAGCCGGCCACGTTGTCGAGAAAGTAACGATCGTGCGTCACGGCCACCACCGTGCCCGTGTATTCGGCCAGGTGCCGCTCCAGCCAGGCCACGCTCTCGGCGTCGAGGTGGTTGGTCGGCTCGTCCAGCAGCAGTAAGTCGGGATGCTGCAACAGCATTTTGCACAGCGCCACGCGGCGCCGCTCGCCGCCCGAAAGCGTGCTCACGTCGGCGTCGCCGGGCGGCAGTTGCATGGCGTCCATGGCGATTTCGATCTGCCGGTCGAGTTCCCAGGCGTTGGTGGCCTCGATCTGGTCCTGCACGCGGGCCTGTTCGGCCAGCAGCTTTTCCATCTCGGCGTCTGCGAGCGGCTCGGCGAAGCGGGCGTTGATCTCGTCGTAGCGCTCTAAAATCTTCCGCGTCTTTTGCACCGCCTCTTCGACGTTGCCCAGGACGTCCTTTTCGGGGTTGAGCTGCGGCTCTTGCGGCACGTAGCCGGCCGTAAAGCCGCCGGCCAGCTTGGCTTCGCCGTCGAAATCGCGATCGGCCCCGGCCATGATCCTCAGCAACGTGCTTTTGCCCGCCCCGTTGCGGCCCAGCACGCCGATTTTGGCGCCCGGATAAAAGGCCAGCCAAATGTTTTTGAGCACCTCGCGCTGGCCGTGTTTCTTGGTCAGCTCGGAGATTTGATAGATGTACTGTTGGCCCATAGCGAATCTTTGTTCGGTCTCTCGCGCATTGCCTGGCAAGCCGCTTCGAGCAAGCGGCAAACTCACATTTTAGGAAATCGACCGCGATTTGCGAAGGGCGCGGCGGAGCAAGGGCCTGCGGCAATCAGCCATACTCCCCGTCACGGAGTGCCGGGGCTACATGGTAGCTCCGGCGCTCCGCGACGGAGATGAGACAGCCGCGCGAATATGCACCGTGGCATTCGCGGAATGGGGAATTCGCGGACAGTGAATTCGGAGAACTGTGGAAGTTTTCTTGCCAGAAAGCACCCCTGTCGGTTAGATCTAGGGCTGGCCGTAGGCGGCCTGAACTGTCGATCAGCGCCCGGAATCAAGGAGACGCGCCCATGCTGACCATTCATGAAGGCAAGCCCCGCGGCAATTGCCAGGGTTTCAGCCGCCGGACGGCTTTGAAGGCCGGCTTTCTGGGCGTGGGCGGAATGGGCCTGGCCGATTTGCTCCGGTTGCAAGCCCGCGGCGGAGTGACGCGCAAAGACACCGCCGTGATTCTGCTCTGGCTTGACGGCGGCCCGAGCCAACTGGAAACCTACGACCCCAAGCCCGAAGCGACCGCCGAGTATCGCGGGCCGTATGGCGTGATCGACACGAACGTGCCGGGCATTCGCATCTCGGAGATGCTGCCGCATCATGCCCGCCACG
>DATNEC010000012.1:0-3156 GCA_035606815.1 Pirellulales bacterium | reverse complement strand
CCCCCAGCCCGCCAAGATTGACTTTTCCCAACGAAACCGACGATAATCTGCCCAGTGCTGCACTCAGGCCACCGAGGGAGACGCGTCATGCTCACGGTCCACGGCGAACGGCAGGGTTTTTGCGACGGAATTAGCCGCCGCAATTTCTTGAGAATCGGCGGTTTGGCGATGGGCGGGCTGGCGCTGCCGCAGCTTTTGCAGGCCTCGGCCCAGGCGGGCAGCAGGGCCTCGCGGCACAAGTCGATCATCATGGTTTACCTGCCGGGCGGCCCCAGCCACCTCGATACTTACGATCCCAAACCCCAGGCCGCCGTCGAATACCGCGGCGAATTCAGTTCGATTTCCAGCCGAGTGCCGGGTATGGACTTCTGCGAATTGCTGCCCGGCCACGCGCGGGTCGCCGACAAGCTGACGCTCGTTCGCTCGGTGACGGGGGCCGTTTCCGAGCATGCGCCGGCGCTCGTGATGAGCGGCTATGGCGAGCGCGCCGGCCAGGCGCAAGGCGGCCGGCCGGGAGTCGGCGCCATTCTTTCCCGGTTGCACGGGCCGGTCGATCCCAAGGTGCCTGCGAACGTGACGTTGATGGGAACGCCGCCGGGCGTCGATGCGGGCTATGCCGGCGTCGGGCACCGGCCCTTCGCCCCCGATGGCCCGGGCATGCAGAACCTGAGCCTGAACGCCAATGTTTCGCTCCACCGCCTGCAAGATCGCCGCTCGCTGCTGGGCGAATTCGATCGTCTGCGGCGCGACGTCGATCGTTCGGGGGCGATGGACGGCATGGACACGTTCGCCGCCAAGGCGTTCGAGATCATTACCGCCCCCAAAACGCGCGACGCACTCGATCTCAAGCTGGAAGATCCGCGCGTCGTCGAGCGCTACGGCCAGGCCACGCAATTCCTCACCGCCCGGCGGCTGGTGCAAGCCGGCGTGCGCTGCGTCACGTTGGCGGTCGGCGGGTGGGACACGCACGCCAACAATTTCGGACATTTGCGCGGGCAGTTGCCGATGGTCGATCGGGCCATCGAGGCCCTGATCGAAGATCTGGCCCAACTCGGGCTCGACCAGGATTGCTCGCTGGTGATGTGGGGCGAGTTCGGCCGCACGCCGCGAGTCAACGGCGGCGCCGGCCGCGACCACTGGGAACCGGTGATGTCGGCCTTGCTGGCCGGCGGCGGCTTGAAGATGGGCCAGGTGATCGGTTCGACCAACGCCCGCGGCGAAGTAGCCCAAGATCGCCCGGTGAGCGTGCAGCAAGTGCTGGCCACGCTGTACCACGGGCTCGGCATCGATCCCTCGGCGAGCATCCCCAATCGCGACGGCCGCCCCATGCCGCTGCTCGACGAGCGCGAGCCGATTCAAGAGTTGATCTGAACGGGCGGGTCGGCGCGCCAATCACCGCGCCTTTGCGATCGCCCGCTGCGCAAAATTGCGCGAGGCGCTTGCTTTTCTCTTGATATTTTGGTAATTGTCAACTTGCGCCCCCTCATTCACATCTCCTGGGGCGCCGGAACAAACAGAGGAGAGCAGAGATGGCGCTCGCTCGCATCGCGTTGGCCGTCGCCGTGCTGGCGACCGCCGTTGGCGGCGGATTGGCGGCGGATCGTTCTCTTGGCCCCGTGGCGCGAACGCCCAGGCCCCTTCATAGCGACGCACCCGGCGTCGTGCATGGCCTGAAGCTGGGGAACCAACAGCCCGCCGGCGCGCCGCACAAGGCCGCCGAGCAACACGCGCCGCTCCAGCCCATTCGCATCGACATCAAAGAGGGCGCGGATCCGGAGGCGGCGTGGAACGATTACTTCGTTTCGCACAAAGCCGCTTCGGGCGGGGACGACGCGGCGCCAAGTTTCGCCTCCGTCCGCGAAACGGTCCGCAAATTGATGCAGGCGAATGATTACGACCAGGTCATCGCGCTGATCAACGCGGCGCTGCGAAATCAGCAGGGCCAGCCTTGGATGTTCGAGGCGTTGGGCTTGGCGATGCAGGCCGATCGGCGTCCGATGGCGGAGATCGAGCGCGCGTTGATGTCGGCCTTGGATTTCGCCAGCAGCCCGACCGACACGATGTATCTGGGCCAATACCTGGCGCGGTCGGGCTTGAATGCGCGGGCCTTGCAACTCTTTCATCAAGCGGCCCAACTCGACCCATCGTCGCCCGAGCCTTTCGTGCAGGGACTGAAGCTGGCCCAGCGGCTCGACGATCTCGACGCCATTCAATGGTCGACTGTCGGCATTCTGAGCCAGGCCTGGCCAAAGCGGCGAGTGGGGATTTGGCAGGAGGGCTTCCGGGCCGCCGAGGCCGCGCTAGAACGGCTGCGCAGCGAAGGCCGCAAGGCGGAAGCCAAACAGTACCAGGCCGAGCTCGATAAGGCCCTGGTCCGCGATTGCGTAGTGATCGTCTCGTGGACGGGCGACGCCGACGTCGATCTGTTCGTCGAAGAGCCTTCGGGCACGATCTGCTCGTCGCGCAACCCGCGGACGACCTCCGGCGGCTCGATGCTGGGCGACGCGGCGCCCAAGACCGGCCAGCGCAAATCGGAGGGCGCCTCGGAAGTCTACGTTTGTCCCAAGGGCTTCGACGGCACATACCGCGTGATGGTGCGGCGCGTGTGGGGCAAGCTGGCGGCGAACAAAGTGACCGTGGACATTTATTGGCACTATTTTTCAAAGCGGGAACGCAAGCAAACCAAGCAACTTGAGTTGATCTCCGACGAAGCCGTGGCCACGTTCGACCTGCATGACGGCCGCCGCACCGAGCCTTTGGCCGAGCAGCAACTGGCCAACGCCGTGGCCAGCCAGGTGGCGGCGGGGTGCCAGCTTCTGGCGCAACAGCTCAATGCCTTGAACAACCGGCAGGCGCTGGGCAGTTTCTTGTCGGGCGCCAATCACTCGGGGCAGCCCGACGGACTGGGTTTCAATCCGTCCAACCCATTCGTGGCGTTCGGCTTCAACGGCATAGTCGGCTATCAGCCGGTGATCACCAGTTTGCCCAAGGGCGCCTCGATGACGACTTCGGCCGTGATTTCGGCGGATCGTCGTTACGTGCGCGTCTCGCCGACGCCGTTCTTCTCGGGCATTACCGAGGTGAACACGTTCAACTACGTCACCGGCTCTAGCGGCATGAGCAATGGGGCCGGCGGCGGCGGCTTCGGCGGCGGCG
>DATNEC010000593.1:0-3146 GCA_035606815.1 Pirellulales bacterium | reverse complement strand
CTCGCATGGCGTCTCTTGAAAGTGCAGTTAGGCCGCCGGCATGCTGGTTGGAGAAGACTGCTGCCGCTATCTTATCACTCCAACGCCCCACAAGCAATTATACGGAGGCTCGCAGGCGATGAGCGATGCGGAAGTGCTGCTAAAAACGGGCCGTTTCACCGTCGTCCGGCGCCAATACGCGACTGCCGACGGAAAAACGCACGTCCGAGAATCGGTGCAACATCCCGGCGCCGTGATGATTCTACCTCTTTTGGCCGACGGGCGCGTTTGCTTGATCCGCAACTTCCGCTGGGCCGTGGATCAAACGCTGATCGAGCTGCCGGCCGGCACGCTCGAACCCAATGAAGATCCGCGCGACACGGCCCGCCGCGAACTGGAGGAAGAAACCGGTTTCAAGGCCGAAACGATCGAACCCTTGTGCCAATTCTTCATGTCGCCCGGCATTCTCAACGAGCGCATGCACTTGTTCTTGGCGACGGGCCTCGCCGCCGGCCCGACCCGGCTGGAAGCCGGAGAACAGATCGAGAAGTGCATCGTCGATTGGCCGGAAGCGGTGCGGATGGCCGAAGACGGCCGCATTCAAGACGCCAAGACGTTGGTCGGACTGTTTTGGTACGACCGGCGCCTTCGCTCGCAGGGAAGCTAGCAGGGCCTGCGGCTGCAAAACAAGTGGTTGGAGTGGTTGGCGGTTGATGGGCCGGAGGCCAGTCCTACAAACAAAAAGAAAAGACGCCGGAGCGTCTTTTCTGTCGAAAGAATCGAGTTGTCGTGGGCCAGCGGAGCGTTAGCTGGCGCCAATTCCCGAGGCGTTCATGTTGCTTTGAATACCGCCCCACATCCCGCCCGATTGGCCTCCCACGGCGCTAATGGCCGAGATGATCACCCCGATAATCAGCGCCAACATGACGGCATATTCCACGGAGGTGGTGGCCTCCTCCTGGCGACAAAAACAGATCAAAGATCTCATAACCGGCCTACTTTCCTGAGCTTCTCCGAACCCCGTGGCAAGCTGGAGTGGAAGAGTCTCGCCGCAAACCTATTTGCGGCACATCAAAATGTTAGGTCACGTTTTGGCGTTGGTCAAATTTCGGCCATTGACCCGAGATCCAAGCCGCCGTCATCCGCAGGGGGTTTTACCGGTTTTGAGCGTTGCGCCACTTGGGATGACCGATGACGTCCCGCTCAAGGGCGATCGACCTTCGGTAAGGCCAACGCGCCGTCGCCGATGCCCGGCGGGTCGGTCGAGCGCAGCGGGACTTGCCAGCGGACGATGCGCGAGGCCAGCGGCCCCGCATCCGCATCGCCCGCGAAACCGACGTTGGTTCGGACCAGGCCGGCGACCTGGATCGACTCGTCGGAGGCGGCGAGAATCCGACCGCCGCCCGAGTCCCACAGGGCCAAGGGCGCATCGAACGCCAGCACCGACCCCTGACCCGACCAATCGAGCCTCTCCAACAGAGCGATCGGGCGGGCCGCGCCCTTGAACTGGAACAACCCGCTGCCGGCTGTCGGCACGAAGGCGCACTCGGAAGCCTGGATCGCCAGGCGGCCCGCTTCTTCGGCCAATTCGGCGTATCGGCATTCGAGCAAGCCGGCGGCGCCCCGCAGCGTGAGATGGCTCATCGCCAGGCTGATTGGCTCGTCGGCCTGCGGAATTCCTTCCAACACGATCAGCGGGCCGGGGCCAAGGTGCAAAACTTCGGTCAAGTCGAAGACGAGCGCCGCCTCTGCATCGCAATGGACCGCCGCCGAGATGCGGCTGAATACGCAGCGATCGAACGACAATTCGCCGGTCGGCAATCCAAGCTCGGCTTCGGCCGAAGCCGGCTTGCCGATCCAATGGATCGCCGCGGGCAGGCGGTCGGCGAGCGGTTTGCCGACGCCCGACGATTGAAACGAGCAGCCCGCGAACGCGGCTTTGAGGGCCTGTAATCGAATCAGGGCGGGAGCTCGCGATTGGCTCGCGGCTCCCGAGCGGCGGCCGACGAAATCGACGTTTTCGAAGCGAACGTCTTCGGCGTCGACGACCAAGCCGCTCGCGGGCACGACGACCAGCGGGCGTTTGCCTGCGTTGCCCCGCACCGTTTGGCCATCGGCAAGCGGCAACTCGGAAAGCTGGTGCGGCTGGCTCGTCTCAAGTTCGAGTACGTTGCGTGCAGGCCCGCTCCAACTTGCTCGCACGACGTTCGTCGCCGATTCAGAGACATCGGCAGCGCCGGCGTCTGCTCTTTGAGCCAGCGCTTGGCTTGCCGCCACGTCAATGCGGGCGGGTTCGCCCCCTGGGCCTTGGACCCTTGCCGGCGGCTCACTGGCCGCACCGGCATCGGCGGCGCCAGCCCGCCAGTGCCGTCCCAGATCCCAATGCGGCCAGGCGCCGACGACCGCGGCCGCAATCGCGGTCGAAGCGATGGCGACTCGGGTCGCGTTTCGAGAGGCGCGGCCTGTCGCAGCCGCGATCGTCGAAGGTCGACGGAACGAGGAACTCCAGCGGCGAGCCGAGGCGACCAACGCGCGGCGCGCGACGCGCGAAGAAAACGAGGGTTGCGCGCCAAGCCGCTCGGCAATCGCTGCGATGGACGGCGGACGCAGTCCGGGCGCGCGCTGGATGCACGCGGCGATGGCCTCGGCCAGGGCCGGCGCCACGTCGGGCGCCACGAGCCGTATGTCTTGAATTTTGGCGGTTTGCGCCGCTCGCAATTTGGCCAGTGCGGTCCCCCCGGCGACGGCCGGCCGACCGGCGAGCAATTGCCACCACAAGCACCCGCAAGCATGAACGTCGGCGGCCGTATCGGCCCCCCGCCCAATCGCCACCCGCTCGGGCGCCAAGCCGTCGTAAGCGTCGGGCGGCAACTCCGCGTAGCCAAAACCTTCTTCGGGCCGCACCGCGGGGCGCAAGCCAGGCCCGGGCAGCCAAATCTTTCCCCGCGCGTCGAGCAGCACTTGGGATGCTCTCAGATCGCCATGCACTAAATCGATTTGCTCGCAGGCCAGCAAGCCGCGCAGCATTTGCCGGGCGATGTCGCACACCGCCGCCGGCGGAAAGCGGCCGTGATGGATCATCCACTCGGCCAGAGTTTGGCCTCGGACGTCGTGAGAGGCCGCCCACATCGTTTGACCGGCGGTTCCGTGCTGAACGATCGGCAAAA
>DATNEC010000583.1:0-2192 GCA_035606815.1 Pirellulales bacterium | reverse complement strand
TCACCAGCACGTCGCTGTCGTAGGCCGTGAGGTTGTAGGTCAGTTCCAAGCGATGCCGCAGATCGGCGGGCAGCTCGCCCAGGTTGGCCCGCACGGCCTCGACCTCGTCATCCGCGACCGTGACCGGCACGAGATCGGGGTCGGGGAAATAGCGATAGTCGCTCGATTCTTCCTTGTGCCGCTGGCCGCGGGTGATGTTGGCCACGTCGTCCCAGCCGCGCGTTTGCTTGGGAACCTGACCCAGCCGCTGGCCGGTTTCCTTGAAGACTTCGTACTGCCGCTCGGCTTCGTAGGCCAAGGCCCGCTCGACCGCGCTGAAGCTGTTCATGTTCTTGATCTCGACGATCGGCGTGGCAATCACGTGGCCGTCGGGCATGTTCACATGCAGGTTGACGTTGGCGTCGACGCGCAGGCTGCCTTCCTGCATGTTGCAATCGCTGACGCCCAGGTACGTGAGCAGCAGCTTCAACTCGGTCAGATACGCCTTGGCCTCCAATGGCGAGCGCATGTCGGGCTGCGAGACGATTTCCAGCAGCGGCGTGCCGGTGCGGTTCAGGTCGATTTTGCTGTCGGCCGAGCCGGCCTGCTCGTCGTGCATGCTCTTGCCGGCGTCTTCCTCCAGGTGCGCCCGGATGATGCCGATTCGCTTCGGCTCGAAGCGCCCCTTGGGATCGTTGATCTCCAGATAGCCGTCGGAGCTGAACGGCAGATCGAACTGGCTGATCTGGTAGCCCTTGGGCAAGTCGGGGTAGTAATACTGCTTGCGGTCCCACTTCGTGTAGCGGGCGATTTCGCAGTTGATCGCCACCGCCGTGCGCAGGCCCAGTTCGAAGGCGCGGCGGTTCATCACCGGCAGCGTGCCCGGCATGCCCGTGCAGACCGGGCAGGTCTGCGTATTCGGCGGCGCGCCGAACTTCGTGCTGCACCCACAGAACAGCTTGGTCTGCGTCAGCAGTTGAACGTGGACCTCGAGGCCGATGACGGTGATGTAAGACATGAGAGCAATCTGGCCGTATTCAAAGGGATTCCCGCGTTCACAACTGCGGCCGTCTCGTGTGCCATCCCGTGGCTTGCTGGAACATGTGGGCGCCGCGCAGCAATAAGTCTTCTTCGAAGGCGGGCGCCTGCAACTGCAAGCCGATCGGCAAGCCGCCGGAACTGAACCCGCAAGGGAAGGCGATGCCGCCGATGCCGGCCAGGTTGGCGCTCACGGTGTACAGATCGACCAGGTACATCGACAAGGGGTCGTCGGCCTTCTCGCCGATCTTGAAGGCCGGGGCGGTCGTCACCGGCCCGACAATCAGATCGACCTCTTGGAATGCCTGGTCGTAGTCCTGCCGAATCAACCGCCGCACCTTGAGGGCCTTGAGATAGTATTGATCGCTGTAGCCGGCGCTTAAGGCATACGTGCCCAGGATGATGCGGCGCTTGACTTCGGCCCCAAAGCCTTCGGCCCGGCTGAGGCGATAAAGCCGCACCAGCGGCGAATCCAAGTTGTCGGCGGCTTGCTTTTGGCCGGCGGCTTCGAGCTTGGCGCGCTCGGCGGCCAGTTCGGCCTGCATCGCCCGTTCGTCGGTGCGATGGCCGTAATGCACGCCGTCGTAGCGAGCCAGATTACTCGAAGCTTCGCAGGGGGCGATGATGTAGTAGGCCGCCACGCCGTACTTGCTGTGCGGCAGCGAGACCTCTTTGACCTTGGCGCCGAGCGTTTCGTAGACCTTCACCGCCTCGCGCACGGCCGCTTCGACTTCGCTCGTCAAACCTTCGCCGAAATGTTCGCGGACCAGGCCCAGCCGCAGCCCGGCCAGCGGCTTGCCGACGTGCTCCGCGTATTTCGGCGCCGGGCGGCTGACCGAGGTCGAGTCCATTGGGTCGTGGCCGGCGAGCACCTCCAGGGCCAAGGCGCAATCTTCGGCCGTGTGCGCCAGCGGGCCGATCTGGTCGAGGCTGCTGGCGAAGGCCACCAGACCGTAGCGGCTGACGCGGCCATAGGTCGGCTTCAACCCCGTCACGCCGCACAAGCCCGCCGGCTGGCGGATCGAGCCGCCGGTATCGGTGCCGATCGACAGCGGCGCCATCGAAGCGGCGACGCAGGCCGCCGCGCCGCCGCTCGAGCCGCCCGGAGTGCGCTGGAGATCCCACGGGTTGCGGGTCTTTTGAAAGGCGGAGTTCTCGGTCGAGCCGCCCATGGC
>DATNEC010000574.1:0-6035 GCA_035606815.1 Pirellulales bacterium | reverse complement strand
GCGCTGTTGTAGACGGCCCGCTTCTCGACCGGAGTGATCGAACCGGGCACGGCCACCAGCACTCGCGGGCGCGCCGCCCAGCGCTGCCGCCGGCTCTTGCGGATGAAATAGCGGAGCATCGCCTCGCATAGTTCGAAGTCGGTGATCACGCCGTCGCTGAGCGGCCGGACGACGTTGATCGAGCCGGGCGCGCGGCCGAGCATTTGCTTGGCCAGATGGCCGACGGCGCAGCCGCCCGAGAGGATTTCGCGGGCGCCTTCTTTGACGGCCACCACCGAGGGTTCGTTGAGCACCAAGCCCTCGCCGGCCACGCTGATCAACGTGTTGGCGGTGCCCAGATCGATGGCCAGATCGGCGCCGAGAAATCCGCGAAGTCGAGGGAGCATCCTTGCTCTGCTTTCGCTGTTCGTGTTCCGCGGAACGCCGTGGCGGGCGTTCCCTATGTCATTCCGACTAGCCGAACAACCGGTCGCTCGGCGATCGTTGAACGGGCGCCATGCCGACGGCCCGGGCCCCGGCGGCCTTCATGTCCCAGTTGTAGCGACCAAATTCCATGGCCAAGAAAATGATCGCCATGATAATCGCCAAGAGCGAGATGCCTAAGAGCACCGTGTAGATATTCGCTTTGGGCTTGTGGACGACGACGCCGCGGCCGGGATCAGTTGAGTCTGGTAGCGACACGGTCCTCCCTTTCGATCGGGCCCTTCTTGAATTCCGGAATCACTTTGCCTACGGACTTGTCGGGCGTGGTCTTGACGACTTCCACGACCCCCAGGAAGCGGCTGCTGCCGGCGCGGTTGCGATAGATGAAAGCCCGCTGTCCTTGCCGCAAGCCGTCGTCGGCCCCCAGCGACATCTCAATCAAGCCGCCCGAGTGGCTGGCCAGAACGATCCCATCCAACTTGGGGGGGATGTTGTCGACCGGCGCGTCGAGATCGACGCCCTTGCGATCGGCGGCTTTTTTGTAGCTGGCGACGTTAGCGGTCAACTGGAGCGTGTTGGCGTTGGCCCGTTCCAGGTCGTTTACGGCCTGGTTGTATTCGTCAGTCAGTTTCACCAGGTCGTCGAAGCGTTGGTCCCGGTCAGAAAACGCCTTGGCGATCTGCTCGCGGAGCGTTTCGATCTCGGCGATTTTGGCGTCCAGCATCTGTTGCGACTGCTGGGTCGTTTCCAAGGCGACGCGAGCTTCCTGAGTCAGCTTGGCTTCGTTGATCACTAGCAGGTCGCGTTCCTTGGTCACGTCGGCAAGCTCAGACTGCAGCTTGGCCAACTGGGCCCGGCGCGCGGCGGTTTCGCTGTCGACTTCATTCTTCAGCTTGGTAAGGCGGTCTTCCAGATCCTTGGCCTTGGCTTGGGCTTCCTGCAACTGGAACTTCAACCCCAGCGGTTCGCCCGGTTTGACGTCCGTCTGCGGGCGGTTGATGGCCGCCACCCAATTCTTGTGCGTGGCATAGACCACCACCGACAATCCCATGAAAAACACGCTCATGACCAAGATGGCCACAACGAAAATCTTGCCGAGCAGGTTCATTTGGACCTCTGAGTCCCAACTACTGAAATCAAAGAGAGATAGATTCACCGAACGGTGTCTCTAGTATATCTTGGCGGAAATTCGAAAGTCAATTAAGAACTGGGCCGATTTGTTGAACGCACCGAAACAATACAGCTTGAGGGCCCTTTTCGCGGCAACGACCCTGGCTTGCGCGGTACTGGGGGTCCAGACGGACCGGGCCTACCGGCAAAAGCGGGCCGTGGCCGCGGTCGCCGAGCAAGGCGGGCGCGTCGGCTATGAGCAAGACGGGCAGTCTCGCGGCAATCTGTCGGCCCCGGTCGTGCGGCTGCTGGGGCTGGGCCGCGATTTCTCGGAACATGTGTCGAGCGTCTATTGGGCCGGGGCGCCGGTGAAAGACGCGGATCTCGATAGTTTGCGGAATTTTTCGCGGCTTTCGACCTTGAATCTGGCCAGCACGCCCATCACCGACGAAGGGTTGAAGCGGCTCGCCCGCTGCCGCCGGTTGGCACTCGTCGACGTTCGCTTTACACACGTCAGCGAGGCCGGCGTCGCTACTTTGCGCCGGGCCTTGCCCCAGGCCAAGATCCTGTGGCTGAGCGACGTCGAATGAGATCGTTTGGGCGCTAATTGCCGGTTTTTCCGGTTCGTCTCAAGGCGCCGATCTTGAGACATTTGAGACGTTCAGGATTCCGAACGTCCGCGGTTCGCCCCAAATAATCGCACACCTTGTCCGTCGCGTCCGCCCCAAACGAAACAGGCCCCGCTCTCCGCTCTTTCAGTTGACTTAAAACATTCGCACATAATGAGTTGCTGTTTCAGATGGCCGCCGGTTGACGCCGAAAGAACCTGACAGACCGCCCGTGTCTGCCGCACAAATGATGAATCTTTGTTCAGATTCGAAACCCACCCTCTAGCTGCCTCGTAGCAAAACAAGCGGGGGGACGACGAACGCCCGCCCGCCTGATATCCTGGATCGTGTAGGGGACCGGCCGCCTTGCGGTTTCGGGCCGGAGCAAACGCCTTGCTGACATGCCCCTAATACCGCCTAAGCAGTTCGACTGCAAAGGCCCAACCTTGCTCTCTCCCCGGGAAGGCGCGTCCCCCGATATGTCATCGGTAGCTGCAACTATCGCCAAAGCACGCCAAGGGATCATCGGGCTGTTTTGCCTGTTTGGTCTGTTCTATTTCATTCAAGGCGTGAACGAGACGGCCACCGGACTCGTCAACCAGCCGTTTTTGTCGTTGCTCGAACGCTGGGGCAGCACTCCCGGCGAGATCACCAGCTTCGTCGCCTTGCTCGGCGTGCCGTGGTGCCTCAAGCCCGTATTCGGGCTGGTCTCCGACTTCGTGCGTTTTGCCGGCTATCGCCGCAAAAGTTACCTGATTGCGACCGCGGCGGCGACGTCGGCCTGTTTCCTTGGACTTTATCTGCTGCCGCTCTCGGCCGGAAGCCGGCATTTGCTGCTGATCGGCCTGTTCGTGCCGACCTTGGCGGTGACCTTCGCCGACGTGGTTCTCGATGCGCTGATCATCGAACTCGGGCATCCTCGCGGCATCACGGGCCGGTTGCAGTCGGTGCGCTGGGGGGCCAGCTATGCGGCCATGATCCTCACCGGCCATCTCGGCGGAAAGCTTTGCGAGGCCGGCCATCAACGCATGGCGTTCTTGATCTGCGGGGGGTTGGCGGCCGTGGGCTTCTTTTTGTCGGTGTTGATGGTCCGCGAACCGCGGCAGGTCGTCGTCGAAGAGGATTTGCCCGAACTCAAGGCGGCGCTCCTCGAATCGCTGCGCTCGCCGACCGTGATCGTGACGGGGCTGTTCCTGTTCGCTTGGCACTTCAACCCGTTCACCCAGTCGGTGCTCTATCTGCACGTGAAGAACACCATGAACTTCAGCCGAGGCATGGCGGAAGCGGCCTATGGCAATTCGATGTCGATGCTGGCTATCGGCTCGATCTTGGCTTGCGTTTGCTATGGCGTTTATTGTCGCCGCGTTCCGATGCGCTGGATGGCGCCGGCGTCGATCGCGATCGGAATCGTTAGCAACCTGCTGTACTACATGCTGGTCGGCCCGAAATCGTTGGATGCCGTCAGCCTGGCGGTCGGTTTCACCTATATGACGGCCAATATGATCCAGTGTGATCTGGCCGCCCGGGCTTGTCCGGTCCACGCGGCGGGCACCGTGTTCGGATTATTCATGGCGCTGTGCAATGTCAGCACGCTGCTCTCGGTCTGGCTTGGCGGACGCCTCTACCAGTGGGCCGTCGAGCAACATGGCGGGGTCTATGCCTTTCAGATGATGTTGCTCGTCGGCAGCGGGTGCATCGCCGCCTCTTGGCTGGTCGCCCGCCGCTTGCCGCGGGAATTGCTCGGCAAAGCGGCATAGTTCCATTAAATCTTCGTAAGGCGCGGTCCAAACGAGTTGGCTCGCTGGCGCTGGCTGGCGATAATGCGCTTCTGCCGGCGGCGGTGCGTCGACCGGCCAACTGCGTCCAACGGGCTGACAGGCGATAATACGATGAAACGATGGCAAGGCTTGGCGCTGATCGGGCTGGCGATGGCGCTGCTGCTGCTGCCGGCGGGCAGAGTCGACGCCCGCGGGCACATGCATGGTTTTTCGCCGCGTGGGGGCGGCATGGGGGCCGTGTTTGGCATCGCGATGGCGCAGGCCCGCGCGAGAGCGGCTTGGGAGGCGCGCGAGGCGGCGGCCGAGGCCGCGCGGCGAGTGAAAAACAACGCCCAGCGCATGACCTACGCCGACAAGGCCCGCAAGGAGGGCAAGCCGCGACTCGCCGCGATGCTCTATCTTCGCGTCGCCTTGGCCAAGGAAAAGCAATACAAGGCCGCTGCCAAAAAGGCCCTGACTTCGATGGCCGCCGACGGCCGCGCCGAAATGAAAAAGGCCGACGACTTGTTGAGCAAGGGCCAAGTGGCCGAGGCCTTTCAAAAGCTCGACTATCTCGCCTGGGCCTACGAGAACGTGCCGAGGTTCAACGAGGAAATCGTCTCGCACGTCGCCAAGCTCCACCGAGATCCGCAATACAAAGCGGAGCTGAACGAATCCGACGCCGGGCAATTGCTGGCCGAGGCCAAAAAGCACGAAGACAAGCAAGAGGTGTGCTGCGCCTTTCTGATTTATGAAGAGGCCGCCAAGCTCGTTCCCGCCAAAAGCGCCAAGGTCGCCGAAGAGCGGCTCGCACAACTCAAGGCCGACCCAAAGGCCGTGGCCGAGGCCGAAGAATGCCGGGCAATCCGAGAGTGCTGCCGCATCTTCCACACGGCGGAACTGTTGGAAAAATCGGCCCCCGACCGCGCCGCCGAACTCTTCCGCAAGATCGTCAGCCAATCGCCGGACGACTCCGAAGTCTACAAGTGCGCCCGCGAGGAATTGGCGAAGATCGGGCGGAGGTAGGGGAGGGAGTGGGAGTGAGGAGTAGAAAGTAGGAAGAAGTGGGGTAAGAGAATCGGATTCCCAATCCCCGACACTTCCCCCCAAGTCCCCGCCTTTGCCTACCTGCCGATTCGCCGCCTGTCGCAAATCTGGCCGCGATTCCTTCCCTCTCCAGCCGGGCTTCTGCATTGACCGACGATAGCAAGGGCGAGTATAGTTCGCCGCCCTTCGAGCGACCGCGGTGGAGGTTTCCACGTGCGCCTTGCACAGAGCTGCCGTGCCCCGAGTTTCTGCCTGGCGTTGCTCCATGCGCTCGCCGCGATCGTCGCGGGGGGCTTCTCGGGCTGCGCCGCGGTCAAGGCCAGCCGGCAGCCTAACAAGAAAGACATGGCGGTCTTGCACGAGGGCGTGCCGCGGACCCACGTCATCGCCGAGTTGGGTAAGCCGGAATGGACGCGCGAACGCGACGGCATGATCACCGACGTGTTTGCCTTCAAGCAAGGCTACAGCAAAGGGGTCAAGGCCAGCCGGGCCTTCGTCCACGGCGCCGCCGACGTGGTGACGGGCGGTTTGTGGGAGGTCGTCGGCATTCCGGCCGAAACGCTGGCCGACGGCACCGAGGTGCAAGTCGTCGTTACGTATGACGACGTGGAGAACGTCCACGCGGTGCAAGTCATCAAGGGCGAGAAGGCCCTCGAAGGGCGGCGCGGATTATTCGGGCGCCGCTCGAAGCGCGGAACCAACGCCGCCTTCGTTTCCAGCCGTCGCCGAAAGCAAGACGACTGAGCCGCCCTCACGGCTGCGCTATGTCGGCCAATTCGGGGATCGAACCCAGCGGCCGCCAATCGTTTTCCGATGGTTTCGCGCCAACGAACCGCGCAACATCACGTCACCGCGCTTACGGTATAAAACGCCGGTGGCTTGGTCGGCAACTCCATCGATGTCGTCCGCGTGCAGTATGAATCCGCAGGCCCGACCGCTGGACGGGGCTGCGGATGAGTTGCCCGCGTTGCACCTGTCCGTTACCTTGGAGGTTTGGCGCTAGCGCGACGGAACCGCCTCGGGACTTCTTCATGCCAGTCGGCTCGCGCCGCTGAGGCCGCGATGGCCCGCAACTTGATCGACGGCCCGG
>DATNEC010000572.1:0-11729 GCA_035606815.1 Pirellulales bacterium | reverse complement strand
GGGCTTATCGAAAAAGGATTGCCGTTGTGAGTTTGGCCTTAGCAATATCCGCTAGCGGTTTGTCGGCGGCGCCGGATTGGCGGCGATCGGCGGCCTGGGCGGTGGGATACTCGGTAGCGGAACAGCAGCGCGGAAACGCTTGGACCGTCCAAAGCGACGACGGCCCGGTGGTTTACCCGGTTGATTGGGCCGATATTCAAAACTCGATTCAGGGCGACGGACAGGCGTTCGCCCGCCTGGTCAGTCGTTATCAAGACCAAATCGCCGCGCAAATGTGGCGCCTCAGCCGGCAGCCGTCCGACTGTGAGCAGTTGGTCCACGACGTGTTCGTCGAAGCCTACTTGAGCCTGAAAAAATACCAAGGGCGAGCGCCGTTCTTGCATTGGTTGCGGAAGATCGCCACCCGCGTCGGCTACCGCTACTGGAAGCAACAGGCCAAACAGCGTCAACGTTCGGCGGCGCCGCTGCAGGATTGGCACAAGACCACGGCGGCGCCGGCCGCCGGCCAGACGGCCGAAGAGGCCGCCGCGCTGGTGCATTCAATGTTGGTTCGCTTGCCGGCGCGCGACCGATTGGTGTTGACCTTGATGTATTTGGAAGGCTGTTCCGTCGCCGAGGCGGCGGAGTTGTCGGGTTGGAGTCAAACGATGGTCAAGGTGCAGGCCCATCGTGCGCGGAAAAAACTCAAAAAGCTTTTGGACGAGGCGGCCTCATGACAGGTTCCCCCATGCCTGGCTCTTCCGGCCACGAATTCGACCTTTCCGATTTCGGCCTTTCTGATTTCGAAAGCTTGGCCCATCGCGCGCGGGGCGAGCAAACTCCGCGCGTGAATGTAACTGGGCGGGTGATGGCGGCGATTCGCCGGTCAAGCTACCGCGTCGAGCGGATCGACTCGCCGGTGCTGGTGTTCGCCGGGGCGGCCTTGGCGGCGGCGGCGTTGGTGGCCATTTGGGCCTTGCCGGCGTGGGATTCGGTCCACGATCCGTTGGTGGCGTTGTTCAAACCTTTGAGCCTGGTGCTGGAATAAAGGCGTGCTGAAATGAGCGGCGGCGTTGAAATCAATGATCGTGTCGAGAATTGGGCGATCGAACCCGCGGCGGCCTCTCGAGTTCGACTGCGGCGCTGGCTGTCGCTGGTCATCATGCTGGTGGTGTTCGGTTCGGGCGCCGCGATCGGCAGCGGCTTGACGACGATTTCCATCGAGAACAACTTCGAAAAGCGCTGGCAGAACCCCGCGGAGGGCCGCGAACGGATGTTGGCGGCCCTGCGGCGAGACCTCCACTTGAGCGATCCTCAGTCTGAGGAAATCGAGCAGATTTTGAAGACGCACGACAACGCGGTCATGAAGGTCTGGGCCAGCACGAGGCCGCAGATGCGAGCGCTGTTCAAGCAGCTCGACGAACAGATCGCCGGCGCGCTGACGACGGACCAGCAGCCGCAGTGGCATGCTTGGCTGGAAAAGCGCAGGAGCCGCGTCTGTCCGCCACCCTCGCGATCGTCGAAGCACGCGCGGCATCACGAAGGGCGGCATCATGAAGGCCAGCATCACGAAGGCCAGCGCCCGCCGTCGCACGCCTCGAACGACGCAGCCGGCAGCGATGCAGCCGACAGCAATGCCTCGCGGCCGCAACGGCCGGAGTAAGAAGCCCGAGTCAACGAGTTTGCTCGGCGCCGCTCGGACTGATTCGCGCAAGCCGCCTCAATCTTGCCCCGCCGAGCGCTCAATGCTGGCGCGAAACTCTTTGACGCGCTCCAACTCGACGCCTTCCGACTCGTGCTCGATCACCCAGTCGAGATCTTCCAGCGCCTGTTGGCCGAGTCCGCTTCGGTAGCGAACGATCGCGCGGAACATGTGCTCTTCGGCCAGCTCGGGCGAAATCGCCAGAATCCCGTCGGAATACCGCAGCATCGCCGCAACGTCTTCCTTGCGCTCCGCGATGCCGCGCAGGTTGTACAGCATTCGCACGAGGATCGCGCGGCCGTCGACCGGCTTCAAATCTTCATCGGTCAGCGCCCGTCCGGCCGCGCCGCGCACGATCGCCTCGGCCTGCTCGCGAGACAAGGGCGCGCCGGCGTCGAAGACGTCGATCAGTTGCTCTTCCCCTTTCGCCGGTACGTGCTTGACGATGAAATGACCCGGCAATCCGACGCCGACGACGTTCAGGCCGATCTTGCGGGCCAGTTCGATGTAGATCAACGACAACGTGATGGGCAGGCCTTCGCGGTCGTCGAGCACTTCGTTCACGTAGCTGTTCGAGCGGTTGTAGTAATCGGCGCGGCTGCCGTGGAACCCGTTCGCCGCGAACAAAAACTCATTGAGCGCTTTTCGTTTCGCCGCCTCGTCGGCGTCCGCCGGCAGGCTCGCCTTGAGATCGCCGGCCAGCCGCTCGAGTTCGCCGCGGTAGGCTTCGACGTCCAATTCGTCATTATCCAGCCAGGCGACCAAGAGTGCTGCATGAAACAGCTCGAAATCCGGCTCGTCGAGCACTCGCTGCAATTCCGTCAGCACGCGCCGCTGATGCACGGCCGAGGCCAGCTTGCGGAGCTGCGCCGCCTGCTGGTCGAGGAGCTTCGCCCGATCGCCAAGCGCAATCAGGCTGTCGTCGCCGCCGGCGGCAAGCTCAGCCGCCCACGATGCCGCAAGGGGGCCTGTCGGCGGAATGTCCTTGGCCAAAGCCTCGACTTTTTGGAGCAGTTCGTCCGAAGGCCGTTGCGAGGGGAGCTCTTTCGCCAGTCGAAACTGCTTGAATTCCGCGCGCGTGTCGCGGAATTTCGCCAGGCCCGTCTGGCCGGCTGCGGCCGGCGCCGCGGGCGACTCGATCACCAGATGGTCGTTGACGTAGCACAGCACCTTGTCGGCTTCGACGCGCACTTTGAGCCGGTTCCAATCGCCGGGACGATAGTGTGGGCTGGGCTTTTCTTCCAGAACCTGCCAACTCGTGACGTCGGGTCCGTCGAAACGGCTCAGGCGCAGCTTTCCCGCGCTGGGATAGAAGCCGAAATGCCGATCGGCGCCGTCGCTGCCGAAGACCAACCCCGCGGCGCCGGCTTCGTCGTCCAGTTTGACGACTGCGGCAAGCTCATAGGGCGCCACGGGCGTTTCCTGCTTGGTCAGGCACAGCGATCGTCCGCCAAATCCGGCGCCGGCGCCGTCGACCGTGATGCGGCCGGCCCGTTGCCTCCAACGAGCGCCAAATAAGGGCGTCCAGCGTTTGGCGTCGAGCGCGCCGATCAGCAACCAGCTCTCGATGGCGATCGGGTTCGGTTTTTCCAAGAGCGGCTTGAGCCGGTTGCTCGGGACGGCGAAGCCCAGATTGGCGGTGACGGCCGATTTCATGGTCAGCAATCCGTGGACGCGTCCCTCCATGTCCAACAGCGGCCCGCCGCTGTTGCCCGGTTCGATGGGAATGGCCAACTGGATCATCTTGCGGCCGTCGATTTCGCGCTCGCCGGAAACGACGCCCGTCACGACGCTGTGCGTCAGCCCGTGCGGATTGCCGATTGCGACGATTGGCTGGCCCTGCTTGAGCGAATCGGAGTCCGCCAATTCGAGCGCATCGAGTCCCTGGGCGTCGATCCGCAGCAGGGCCAGATCGGCGGCCCGGTCCGAGGCATGCACGGCCGTCACTTCATGCCGGCGGCCGTCGCGGGTCTCCACGGCAATCGGCCGGCCTTCGCCGATGACATGCAAGTTCGTCGCGATCAGCCCGTCGGCGCCGACGACGAACCCCGTGCCCAGTCCCTGCCGCGTGCCGTCGCGGCCGCTGAAGGTAATCACGACGATCGACTTGCGCACGGTCTCGACGAGTTTTTCCACGGAGGCGACAGCGGGCTTTTCGCCGCCGTCCTTGGCCGCCGGTTCATCCGCTCGCAATTCCGAGCCGGCCAGGGCCAATAGCGAACAGGCCCATGCGATCATCCAACTTCCTAAGACGCCTTGCGGCATGTCAAAACTCCTTGGTCCGATCAATGGCCGCCAGGCGGCAGGCGTTTGTTGCACGGTTGCGGATCGCGCCGCGATGATGCGTCGAGCTTCATTGTGGGCGCAGTCGGCGCCGAATTCCAGATTGATTGCGCCGCCGAGCGACTGATCGCCAGGCGAGAGAATAGCGAAAGTCCGGGCGCTGGGTTACATATTATATTGTTTCAACGCATCTTAGCTTCATTCATTGCCCGGCAATCCCTCCAAAAACGCACGGTTGCGATGCTCTCCGACGAGAGACCGTCCACAGATTTCACGGAGAAAGCCTTTTCCCAGGCGAAAGACGATGCCCGCCGCTCGCACGGCTCAATACGTTCGCGCCCTA
The DNA here is from genome assembly GCA_035606815.1 of Pirellulales bacterium. Classification (GTDB taxonomy): domain Bacteria; phylum Planctomycetota; class Planctomycetia; order Pirellulales; family JAICIG01; genus JAICIG01. The sequence continues at coordinate 7,422 of DATNEC010000572.1, read as the reverse complement.
GAATTCGCTGAGCGCCAAGTGGCGGCGACGATCGAGCGCTCCCCCGATTATTTTCCGATCTATACGACCGGCGGACGCTGGCGGCACGATGGCGAACTGTGGACCGATTGGACGGGCGGTTTTTTCGCCGGCATGATGTGGAAGTTCTTTCAGCGGACGGGCGACGACGCCTGGCGCCGCCGGGCGGAGCATTACTCGCGGTTGCTGGAACATCGTCAGCACGACCGCAACGTCCACGACTTGGGGTTTATTTTCCTGAATACCTATCGCCCCTGGTACGAGTTGACCGGCGAAGAGAAGCTGAACGAGGTTTTGATTCATGCCGGCCGCACGCTGGCCTTGCGGTTCATGGAGCGCGGACAGTATCTGCGGTCGTTCGTCGCGCCCGAGTCGCTGTTCATCGACATCATGATGAACGTGCCGCTGATCTTCTACGCCGCTCGCGAGACGGCCGACCAGGATCTCCGGCGGATCGCAACGGCGCACTGCCGTACGACGCGCGATCGGCTCGTGCGGCCCGACGGCTCGACCGCCCACGAAGGCATTTTCGATGCAGTCACGGGCGAATTCCTGCGAGAAGACACGCACCAAGGCTGGCGGCCGGATAGCGCCTGGGCGCGGGGGCTGGCTTGGTCGCTCTACGGCTACAGCCAATGCTATGGACTGACCGCCAACGAAGAGTTCTTGGAAGTCGCCGAGCGCAATGCCGCCTTCTGGCTGACCAACCTTCCCGCGGACAAGGTTCCCTATTGGGACTTTCGCGCCGATCTAAAGCAGCCGCTTCCCTGGGGGCCGCAGAAAGACAGTTCCGCCGGCGCCATCGCCGCCAGCGGGCTATTGGACCTGGCTGGCCAAACCGGCTCTCCACAAAGGGCCGCCGAGTATCGCGAAACGGCCTTGGCGATGCTCGACGCGCTGGCCGGGCCAGAATATCTGGCCAATGGAACGCCCGGCTGGGAGGGCACTTTGAAGCATGGCGTTTACCACACCAAAAAGAACCTCGGCATAGACGAATCGGTGATGTGGGGCGAGTTCTTTTTCGTCGAGGCTCTTGGAAAGGGAGCAGGGAGCGAAGGAGCCGGGAGTAGCGAGTGATGAGTAAACCGGCGGCAATGGCATAAGCCCGATGAGGAGAAAAACGCACGTTATCGAGGCTTTCGCACTGCGGTTTATGACCTAGGAAATCGCGCCTCGACTGCGGTAGAATCACGGAAACGGCTGGCATCATCCATTCCGACTTCCGACTTTCTTCCGGAGCTTCGATCTCGTGGATCTCTCTCGCAATCCGACGCGGCCCGTCAAGATCGGCTCGGCGACGATCGGCGGCGGCCATCCGGTGGCCGTGCAGAGCATGTGCGCCACCCATACACAAGACATCGAAGCCACCGCGGCCCAAGTCAATGCCCTGGCCGAGGCCGGCGCCGACGTCGTGCGGATCGCCGTCGATAACCCGCGAGACGCCGAGGCCCTGGCCGAAGTCCGCCGCCGCACCACTGCCAATCTCTCGGTCGATCTGCAAGAGAATTACCGCCTGGCGACGCTTGTCGCACCGCACGTCGACAAGGTTCGTTACAATCCGGGGCATCTCTATCACCACGAACGCGAAAAGCCGTGGCAAGACAAGGTCAAGTTTTTGGCCGGCGTGGCGGCCGAGAACGATTGCGCGATGCGCGTGGGCGTGAACTGCGGCTCGGTCGATCCGGCCAAGCTCGACAAGTACGACGCGGAGGATTCGATCTCGCCGATGATCGAAAGCGCCCTGGAGCATTGCGAATTGCTCGATTCGATCGGCTTCACGCGGTATTGCGTGTCGCTCAAAGATTCCGACCCTCAGAAGGTGATCGAGGTCAATCGCCGCTTCGCCGCCGAGCGGCCCGACGTGCCGCTGCATCTGGGCGTGACCGAGGCCGGCATGCCGCCCGACGGGATCATCAAGACGCGAATCGCTTTCGAGCAGCTCATCAGCCGCGGGATCGGCGACACGATCCGCGTTTCGCTGACCGTGCCCAACGCGCGCAAGCCGGAAGAGATCGCCGCCGGGCGGCAGATTCTGGCCGACATCGCGGCCGGCCGAGTGCGCAGCGTCGTTGATTACGGCCTCTCGACCTTGAACATCATCAGTTGCCCGAGCTGTTCGCGCGTGGAGAACGAAGCCTTCATCGAACTGGCCCAGCAGGTCAAGGAAATGACGGCCTACGCCAAGGACCACGCCATCACGATCGCCGTGATGGGCTGCCGCGTGAACGGCCCCGGCGAGACGGACGACGCCGATCTGGGCCTCTGGTGCGGGCCGAACTTCGTGAACCTGAAGCGCGGCGGCGAAGAGCTGGGCGCCTTTCCCTACGACGCCATCCTGCCGAAGTTGAAACGAGAGTTGGACGTATTGATCGCGGCGCAAGCATAGGCCGGAGGGCAGCCCAACCAATAGCCGAGAGGAAACAGCCCCCAGGCGAGAACGGAGGGGCGAAGAAGGCATGGCGCACCCAGATTTCATTCCCCCCATTGCTACTACAAAAAAACTTCTATTGATGCGTGACAAACGTTCCGATACTAGTTACCTTAAGGGCGCAATTTGGAACGAATACAACGGTTATCCGGCACTTTTAGTCAAGGAGATTCTCATGAAGCGTCGTTCATTGGTGGCATTGATCGCGGTGGCAGTGTTTGCGGGCGGGCTGTATGCAGCCGAAGAGATCGACTTGAAGGACATCAAGTGCGTGGTGAACGCCAAGGCCCCCGCCAAGGCCGACAACGGCGTCGATTACAAAGAGGGCAAGGTTTTCTTCTGCTGCCAGAATTGCCCCAAGGCGTTCGCCAAGGACACGGCGAAGTTCGCCGCCAAGGCCAACAAGCAACTGGTCGCCACCAAGCAGTACAAAGAAGTGAAGTGCCCGCTGTCGGGCCAGGATCTGAATCCGGACACCGCGATTGACGTGGCCGGCGTCAAGGTCGCTTTCTGCTGCGAAAAGTGCCAGGGCAAGGTCGCCAAGGCCAAGGGCGACGAGCAGATCGACCTTGTCTTCAGCGACGCCGCCTTCAAGAAGGCTTTCGAGGTCGCCAAGAAGAAGTAGTCTTCTTCCGCCGATCCGCCAGAATGATTTTGCCGCGGGCGCCTGCTGTTGCAGGCGCCCGCCTTTTTTTAGCTTTCGCCGATCGTCCGCAGTTCATCGAGGGCCGCGGCGAAAGCCCCATAGGCGCCGGGGCCGAAGAGCACGAACCGAGCCAGTTCCGGCAGCTTGCTTTCGCGCATGAACTCGCGCGTGGTCGCCAGCGCGATTCGGCTGGCCAGATCGATCGGATAGCCGTAGGCGCCCGTGCTGAGCGAGGGCAGCGCAACGCTGCGGCAACCGTGCTCGGCCGCCAACTCGAGCGATCGCCGGTAAGCGCCGGCCAGCAACTCGGCTTCGCCTCGATGGCCCCCCTGCCACACCGGCCCGACGGCGTGGATCACGTACTGCGCCGACAGTTGGCCGGCGCCGGAGATCACCGCCGAGCCGGTAGGACAGCCTTGCGGGTAGCGCCGGGCCGTTTCCGCCATGATCGCCGCCCCGCCGGCGCGATGGATCGCGCCATCGACCCCGCCGCCCCCGGCCAGGCGGGAGTTGGCTGCATTGACGATCGCATCGAGGTGCTCGTCGGTGATGTCGCCTTGATGGAGTTCGATCAGCCGGTCGTTGATGGAGAGTCGCATGGGCGCCGCCCGTTTCGAGTTTCAGATTCCAGGGTCTTGAGTTCCGGGTTCCAGATTCCAGGGCCATGCACATTTGTGCAGTTTTGGCCCGAGGCCGTCAACTTAATGCTACACTTGACGGCCTGAAAAAAGCGAACTTGGAAACCGGAATCCGGAACTTGAAAATCTTCCTGCGAAGTGCGGCGATGCGCTGTTTTTGTCTGGCTGCTTCGTGCATGCTCCTGGCGCCGATCCCCGCCAGTGCGCGCGACCTGTTCGTCAACAACGCCAGCGGCGACGACTTGCACGACGGCGCGCAGGCGGCGACGACGGCGTTCGGTGGTCCGCTGCGCACGTTGCGGCGTGCGCTCGAGCTGGTGCTGCCGGGCGACCGCATCGTGCTCGCCAAAACGGACGAACCGTATCGCGAAAGCATCAGCTTGTCGACCGCCTCCCAGTGCGGCAACCAACTCGGGCCGCTGGTGATCGACGGCCAAGGGGCGGTGCTCGACGGGACCGTGCCGGTCGGCGAGCGCGAGTGGGAATCGGTGCGCGGCCCGGTGTTCCGTTTTCGCCCGGCGAAGTCGAGCTATCAGCAATTGTTCCTCGCCGGCAAGCCAGCCGTCGAGCGCGCGCTCGAGCCGCGGTCGCACAAGCTGCCCGAACTGGCGCCGCTCGAATGGTTTCGCCGCGACGCCGAGATCTATTTCCGCGTCGAACCGGATAAATTGCCCGGCGACTATCCGTTGTCGTACAGCGGGCTGCAAACCGGAATCACGCTGTACCACGTTCACGACGTCGTGATCATGGATTTGATCGTGCAAGGCTTTCGCCTGGACGGGATCAACGTCAACGACGGGGTGCGAAACTGCCAGTTGATCGACGTCACCTGCCGCGGCAACGGACGCAGCGGCGTGACCGTCGCGGGTTCGTCGCACGCGCGGCTCGACGGCTGCCTGCTGGGCGACAACGGGACCGCGCAATTGCGCAGCGAGGGCGTTTCGGCGACATCAGTCGCCCATAGCGAACTCCTCGACAACACCGCCCCGCCGGTCGTATGGCGCGGCGGCAAGCTGGAAATCGACGGCCAGCCTTATGTGGGCGGGAGTAGGAAGTAGGGAGTAAGGGGAGCGGAGCGGCAAATGCCGGCCGCTACGACGCTTGGGCGGCGCCGGGAGTTATTTCGGAACGAGCGAACTCATCGCCCGCAACGCTCGCAGCGCCCTGCTCTTGTTGTTGTTCAAGCTCCGCTTCGTGCAGCACTTGGGCCACTTCGCGCCGGCTGGCAAGGTAATAGCAGACGCCGACCAGGGCGATCAAAATCGTGATCGCGCGATAGCCCAGCGAAACCACCAGCCCCCGGCCTTCGCTCACGACCACGCCGATTGGAACCCGCTCGTAAAGAAACGCCACCACGGCCTCGAAGGCGCCCAGGCCGTTGACCGGCAGCGGCAAGACGCCGGTGACCATCGCCAAGGGGATGATGACGAAATGGTCGGCCAGCGAAGGCGCCTCGCCGGGCAGGCCCCGCGCCACGAGCCAAATGCCGATCGTGCTGAGCGAATGCACTCCGACGCTCAGCGCGCAGGCCAGCAGCAGCATCGCCGGACGCTGGCGATAGATGCGGATGGCGCCTAGCAACTTGCCGAACAATGTTCCGGCGCGCGGCAGCCGCTGCAAGAAGGCGGAGAACTTTCCTTGCGTAACGCCCGGAACCAGCAGGATCGCGATCCCGGCGGCGCCCAGCACGGTGCAAAGCAACGTACCGCGGCAAATAATCTGGATCTGTTGAACGGAACTGCTTAACTGGTCCGTCGCCAGGATGGCGGCCGTGGCGAGCACGAACAACATGTAGAGGCCCACCACGCGGTCGAGCACCACGGTCGCTACGGCCTCGGCCTTTCGGCCGTGCTGCTCGCGGGCGACGAAAACAGCCTTGAACAAATCGCCTCCGACGGCGCCCAGCGAGACGAAGTTCAGCAGATACCCGAGAAACCCAAGCCGGAAGGCGTCTTTCAGGCTGAACGGCAAGTCGAGCGCCCGCACCAGCACGTACCAACGGACAAAGGTCAACGCGACGCCCGCCAGACAGCAGCCGGTCGCCGCCGCCAACAGCCCCCAATGTTTGGGCTGACTGGCTAAATTGGCGAAGGTCTTGTCCCTTTGTGCGTCGATGACCAAGTAGGCGATCAACCCGGCGGAGACGCCGAACTTCAGTAGGTTGAAGATGATCCGCTTCAAGCAATCCTCGGGTTCTCAAGGCGGGGATGGCCAACTTGACAGTCGCAAGCCACGGTGATAAGTTTTTTGATTCGCAGCGGCAAGGCCAACTGACTTGGTTTTGCCGCGTAACTGCTTGGTTTTGCCGAGGAACGGCCTGAGAAACTCGCGTTTCTCGGCGATCGAAACGTCGGGGGATTAGCTCAGTTGGGAGAGCGTCTGGCTGGCAGCCAGAAGGTCAGGGGTTCAAGTCCCCTATCCTCCACTTGTTTGCATCGCATCCGCCACGGTGATTTATATCCTAGAGGATTTATATCGCCGGGCTGGCGCGCACTTCCTTGAGCGGCCCGGTGCAATGTTTTCCGAGAAGGCCGCGGTTTTCGCTGCGCGGGAGGAGCTCGGCGCCAGGAAAAAGGGGGCGATTCATGCCTTATTCTGGCCCATTTGGCGCCCATTTCAACGCCTTTTGATAAATCATCGCGCTCGCCGTTTTGGCAGCCGGGGCTGGTTTCTTGGGCATTCCGCAAGAAACGACGGTTTATCAATCCGCAGACCATATAAATCGTCATTTTGGTCGCCTCCCGCTGCTTGGCGGCGATAGGGGCTTCGCCCGCCGCCGGATTTGATGCGTTGGCATCGGCGCACACGAACTGAGGTTACGGCTTCGGCGGCTTGGCCGGCAAGCCCAGGACGCGCGCCTCCGGCGGACCCAAGCGGCGTTGCGTCAATGTTGTTCCGGCGCTGTGCATAGACCGGGGTTCTTGGGAAACGTAGCGTGAGAGATTTGCTTGGGTCAAGATAACGAGGTCAGGGTTGGATCCCTGGCCGTAACCCCAAAGAGATGTGGAATGGGCAAGCGGAGCGAAGTGCCGGTCAGCCAGCGTCGCGAAGCGGTGTTGGCGTTGTTGCGGAAAGAGGATTCAGCGGCGTCGATTGCCCGCCGGCATGGCGTCTCAGAGCCGACGAAGCCGACGGCGGGGAGCCAAGTCGGATCCGGAGATTGTCGATGCACTGGGCTGCGCTCGGGCGACCGTGGAGCGGGTGCGAAAGCAGTTCCTGGAGGAGGGACTGGAGCGTGCCTTGCAACCGCTCCCGCGGCGGCGCGTTTACGAACGACGATTGGACGGCAAGGCCGACCAGCGAACACGCACCGACTGACTGGGCGCTATTCATCCGCTTCCTGTTGCTCACGGTCTATCCCGGAGCCGCTGCCATCGTGCTGGTGATGGACAACCTCAACACGCACGGCATCGCCAGCTTGTATGAGGCTTTCGATGCCCGGATCAAGCTAAAGCGCCTCTATCCCTCGTATCAGAAGTGACGAAGCACTAGACGTCGCGCTTCGCCTGCAATGCCTGAACGAACGCCGCGTGTTCCGCGCTGGCCAAGCCGGTGCGCAGGGTTTGCAGCAACCTGGCTGCGTCGGCCGAAAGCAAAGCCGGCTCGTCCAGCCACAAGCCGGGAAAGACCGTCGAACGGAAGATCCCGTCGGCGTCGGCGGAACGCTCGACGAACCGCGAGCTCTCATCAAG
>DATNEC010000563.1:0-3171 GCA_035606815.1 Pirellulales bacterium | reverse complement strand
TCTCGCCCCCGACAGACTCCGGGCCGCTGGCCGTGACCGCGCTGATCGCCGGGGCCATTCTGGCCGTGGCCATCGTCCATGCCTCGCTGCGCTATGTGGCCTCGATGTCGGCCGGAAGGTTGGTGCAAGACATCGTCGTCGATCTCCGCTCGCAGGTTTACGACAAATTGCAGCGGCTCAGCTTCCGCTTTTTCGACGAAAACCGCAGCGGCTCGATCATCAACCGCGTGGCGGGCGACGTGCAGGCCGTCCGCTCGTTCGTCGACGGCGTGGTGATTCAGGTGCTTGCGGTGCTGCTGTCGCTGGCGGTCTACCTCTACTACATGCTGCAAGTCCACGTGCCGCTCACCTTGGCCTGCCTGGCGACCACTCCCCTGCTCTGGCTGGGCGCGGTGATGTTTTCGCGCAAGGTGCGGCCGGCCTACAAGCGCAACAGCGAGCTGAGCGACGAGATGGTGCTGCGGCTGACCGAAAGCGTGCAAGGCGTGCAGGTCGTCAAGGGTTTCGCCCGCGAAGCCGACCAGATGGCCCGCTTCGATGCGGCCAACCGCGCGATCAAGGACCAGAAGGAAAGCATCTTCTGGCAGATCAGCCTATTCCAGCCGGCGATGGGCTTTTTGACGCAGATCAACATGATCGTGCTCTTGAGCTACGGCGGCTACCTGGTGATCGAGGGCGAGCTGCGGCTGGGCGAGGGCCTGTTCGTGTTCGCCAACCTCTTGCAGCAGTTCGCCAACCAGGTCAGCCAGGTGACGAACATCGCCAACAGCATCCAGGCCAGCCTGACCGGCGCCCAGCGAGTGTTCGAAGTGCTCGACGCGCCGATCGAAATCGCCAGCCGGCCCGGCGCCGCGCCGCTGACGAAGGCCCGCGGCGAAATCCGCTTCGAGAACGTTAGCTTCGGCTATCAGTCGGGCGAGCCGGCGCTCGACGGCATCGACTTCACGATCGGCGCCGGCCAGTGCGTGGCAATCGTCGGCGCGACGGGCGCCGGCAAAAGCACGCTGTTAAGCCTCGTGCCGCGGTTCTACGATCCGGCCGCCGGGCGGGTGCTGATCGACGGCCGCGACGCGCGCGAAGTGCAGCTCGACGACCTGCGGCGCAACGTGGGGCTGGTGTTCCAGGAAAGCTTTTTGTTCAGCAACACGGTGGCCGCCAACATCGCCTTCGGACGCCCGGAAGCCACGCGCGAGCAAATCGAGCAGGCAGCCCGCATCGCGTCGGCCCACGAGTTCATCGCCGCCCTGCCCCGCGGCTACGACACGGTCGTCGGCGAATACGGCTCGAATCTTTCCGGCGGCCAGCGACAGCGGTTGGCGATCGCCCGGGCGATTCTGCTCGACCCGGCGATCCTGATCCTCGACGACGCCACGGCGGCGATCGACCCCAGCACCGAGCGCGAGATCCAAGTCGCGATGGACCAGGCCATGCGCGGCCGCACGACGCTGGTCACGGCCCACCGCATGAGCACGCTGCGCCGCGCCGACCTGGTCGTGGTGCTCGACCGCGGGCGGATCGCGCAGATCGGCACGCACGAACAACTGATGCGCGAACAGGGCCATTATTACGAAGCCGCGCGGCTGCAAATCGTCGACGACGAATCGCCCGCCGCCGCGGCGCCATCGGGGGCCGCCGCATGAACGCCCGCTCTCACCATGCCGCGCTGACGATTCGCCGCGCCGAAGACCGCGAGGAAGAGCGGCGGCCGCTCGAAATGCGGCTGATCGTGCGATTGCTCGAATACACCCGGCCGTACCGAGCCAAGCGCAATTGGCTGTTGCTGTTGGTCGTGTTGCGGTCGATTCAATTGCCGGGCCTGACCTGGCTCACGGCGGCCGTCATCACCGGGCCGGTGCAGAGCCACGACGTGCGCGGCGTGGCCTGGGGCGTGCTGGCCTTCGCGGCCTTGGCCCTCTCGACGCAACTGGTGATGCACTTCCGGCAGCGCTTGGCCTTGGAACTGGGCGAATCGGTGGTCTACGACCTGCGCAACGACGTCTTCGCCCAGTTGCAGCGGCTGCCGATGAGCTTTTTCAACCGCACGAAGCTCGGCCGGATCATCAGCCGCATGACCTCCGACGTCGAAAACGTGCGGATCGGCGTGCAGGAAGTGCTGTTCGTCAGCATCGTGCAACTGGGGCAGATGGCGGTCGCGGCCGGCTTCATGCTCTGGTACGACCCGGCGTTGTTTCTGGTCGTGCTCGGCGTGGCGCCGCTGTTGTGGGCGATCAACAAGCATTTCCATCGGCGGCTGTCGGGCGCCTTGCGCGACGTGCAAGAGTCGTTCAGCCGCGTGACCGCCACGTTGGCCGAGTCGGTCAACGGCGTGCGCGTGACGCAAGGCTTCGTGCGCCAGGAAACGAACGCCGAGCTGTTCGGCGAGTTGGTGGCCGACCACTCGCAGTACAATCTCAACGTCACGCGGCTGCAAAGCGTGTTTCTGCCGCTGTTGGATCTGAACAGCCAACTTTGCTTCGCGGCGCTGATGCTCGTCGGCGGCTATCGCGTGCTGTATGTCGGCGGTTCGGAGTTGGGCGATCTGGTCGGTTTTCTGTTCATGGCCGGCTTGTTCTTCTCGCCGATCACCGTGCTCGGCAACCAATACAATCAGGCCCTGACGGCCATGGCCGGCGCCGAGCGCGTGTTCAAGCTGTTGGACAGCCAGCCCGAATGGACCGACTCGCCCGAGGCCCAGAATCTGCCGGCGATCGAAGGCCGCGTCGAATTCCGCAATCTATCGTTCGGCTACGACCGCGACCGGCCCGTGCTGCACGGCATCAACTTCGCCTGCGAGCCGGGGCAAACCATCGCCCTGGTCGGCCACACCGGCAGCGGCAAAAGTTCGATCACCAACCTGATTGCCAAGTTTTACCTGCCCGCGAGCGGCGAGCTGCTGATCGACGGCCATGAAATCCGCCAAGTTACGTCCGACTCGCTGCATCGCCAGATCGGGATCGTGCTGCAACAGAACTTTTTGTTCGGCGGCACGGTGATGGACAACATCCGCTTCGCGCGGCCCGAGGCCCGCGACGAGGAAGTCGTCGACGCAGTGCGGAGGCTGAAATGTCTCGACCTGCTCGCCGACGCCCTGCCCCGCGGCTTGCAGACGCAAGTCGGCGAGCGCGGCGGCAGTCTTTCGCTCGGCCAGCGGCAGTTGGTCTGTTTCGCCCG
>DATNEC010000547.1:0-13184 GCA_035606815.1 Pirellulales bacterium | reverse complement strand
CCCATGTCCCACATCCTGATCGTCGACGACGAAGAGAGCATCTGCTGGGCCTTGCGCCGCCTGGCTGAAGAGGAAGGACATGCGGTGAGCGTGGCCTCTTCGGCGGAAGAGGCGTTCGAATTGGCGGGCCATCGCGCCGTCGATTGCATTTTGCTCGATATTCGCTTGCCGGGCGTCGATGGCCTGACGGCGATGGCCCGGCTCAAGCAACTGGCGCCGGCGGCGCCGATCGTCGTGATGACGGCGTTCGGCAGCCTGGGCACGGCCGTCGAGGCGATTCGCAACGGGGCCTTCGATTATTTGACCAAGCCGTTCGACCTGGAACGCGCGTCGGAGGTTCTGCGCCGGGCGTTGGCCCAAAGAGACGCGGACGCCCGCGCGGCGCCGCCGGCGACCATGAATCCGCCGTGCGGCGAGGAACTGCTGGGCGCCAGCCCGGCGATGCAGGACGTGTTCAAACGCATTGCGTTGGCGGCGCCGACCAACGCCGCCGTGTTGATCACGGGCGAAAGCGGGACGGGCAAGGAACTCGTCGCTCGTGCGATCCACCGCCACTCGCAAGAAAGCTCGGGGCCGCTCGTGACCGTGAACCTGGCCGCCTTGAATCCGGCGCTGGTCGAAAGCGAATTGTTCGGTCACGTGCGCGGCGCCTTCACGGGCGCCGACTCGGCTCGCCCCGGACTACTGGAACTGGCCGACGGCGGCACGGCGTTCTTCGATGAAGCCGGCGATATTCCGCTCTCGGTGCAAGTCAAGCTGTTGCGCGCCTTGGAGCAGCGCGAAATCACTCCGGTAGGCGACGCGAAGCCCCGCCGGACCGCGTTTCGCGTGGTGGCGGCCACGCATCGCGACTTGAGGAAGGAGGTGCAAAAAGGCGCCTTTCGCGAGGACTTGTTCTTTCGCCTGGCGGTATTCGAAATCCACTTGCCCCCCTTGCGCCAGCGCGTCGAAGACATTCCCTTGCTGGCCGAGCGGTTTCTGCGAAACGCGCTGCCCGCGGGCGCCCCGGCGGCGCATCTGACGCAAGCCGCCCTCGATGAATTATGCCGCCGTCCTTGGCCCGGCAACGTGCGCGAGTTGCGCAACGCCGTCGAACATGCGGCCTTGTTGGCGCGGGCCGGCGCGATCACGCCCGAGCATTTGCCGCCGCAGATCGTCGTGTCGACGCTGGCTGGAATCGACAGCGAGTTGAGCCGGGCGGTGCGCACTTGGGCGCTTGATCGGCTTGCCGGCACATCGCTGCCGGAGAATCTTTACCAACAATTCCTGGACGAGGTCGAGCCCCCGTTGCTTAGCGCCGTGCTTGAACGCACCGCCCACAACCGGGTGGCCGCCGCCAATCTGCTCGGCATCCACCGCGCCACGTTGCGCAAAAAGCTGAACTGAGCGCGGAGCTACTCGCCAATCGCCCGTCCCCAATCCAAAATCCAAAATCCCAAATCGAGAATCCAGAGTCTCCCATGCATGACGACATCCGCATCGGCACGCTGGTCAAGGCCGACCGAGACCCGGCCAGCTACATCCGCCAGATTCTGCCCTACGGCTTCGAGAGCTTCGAGCTGACCTTTCCGACCAAGCTGGCCGGGCTGGACCTTGGCGCGATCGCGGCCGACGTGCGGCGCGTGCTCGACGAGCACGGCGGCGGCGCGATCGTCAGTTCGATCGGCATCTATGGCAATGCGCTGGTCGATGCCGAGGTCGCCCAGGGGTTTGCGGCCTTGATCGATAGGGCCGAAGAATTCGGCTGCAAGCTGGTTTGCGGCTTCACCGGGCGGATTGTCGACCGGCCCGTCCCCGAGTCGATGCCAGCCTTCAAACAGGTTTTCGCTCCGCTGGCCCAGCGGGCCGAAGATCGCGGCGTGCGGATCGCCTTTGAGAACTGCGACATGCGGGGCACGTGGGAGTACGGCGATTGGAACATCGCCCACGCTCCGACGGCCTGGGAGATGATGTTCAACGAAGTGCCCAGCCCGGCGTTGGGCCTGGAGTGGGAGCCGTGCCACCAAATGGTCAGCCTGATCGATCCGCTGCCGCAGCTGCGCCAGTGGATCGACAAGGTGTTCCATGTCCACGGCAAGGATGCGACCGTGATGTGGGACGTGATTCGCACCAGCGGCATTCGCGGCGGCAAGCAGTACGTGCATCATCGCACGCCCGGCTTCGGCGACACGAACTGGAACGACGTGATCACGATTCTTCGCTTGGGCGGCTATCGCGGCTCGATCGACATCGAAGGCTGGCACGACCCGGTCTATCGCGGCGAATTGGAAATGACCGGCCAGGTGCGCGCCCTGAACTATCTCAAGGAGTGCCGCGGCGGGCCGTTCGTGCCGAATCCGCGGTAAAGTCAGGGCCATTCGCCGGCGTCGCGCCATTCGCGAGCAAGATCTGAATCTCCGTCAGATAGTTTCGAGGCCTCCAGCGAGAGGAGAGTTAACGGGCGGCGGGCAATTTTCGCGAGGTTCTGATGGCAAGCCGCAAGGGCTGGAAATATAATGACTTGCGCCCTTTCTTTTCGTCCGGCGACGGCAGCCGCCAGGGCGAAGATCAGAAATCGCGAATTTCGTTGAGTACATTTGCCCTCCCCCGAGCGTTTTAACCTTCGATGGCAACCGATGCGGCTTCCAGCGGGGCAGGATCTTCCAAAGCTGAAGGGGCTTCCGAAGGGACTGCAACTCCCGGTGGCGCGGCTTGCGGCGGGTTCGACGCGGGCCGGCTAATCGTGGAACACCAGGCGGGCGTTTGGCGCTACCTGCGGATGCTGGGCTGCTCGGCGAGCCATGCCGAAGATCTGACGCAAGAGACGTTTCTGGCTGTGCTGCAAAAGCCGTTTCAAGAGATCAACCGGGCGGCGACGGCCGCTTACCTGCGGCAGGTGGCGCGCAATCTGTTCGTTTCCGGCCAACGCCGGGCGGCGCGGGTCGTGGCGCTGGCCGAACTGGACGAAGTGGAAGCCGCTTGGGCCCGCTGGGCGGCGAACGATGACGGACGCGAGTTGCTGGCGGCCTTGCAAAAGTGTCTGGAGACGTTGGCTGGCCGAGCGCGGCAGGCTTTGGAACTGAGATTTCGAGAACAACAATCGCGGGCCGGCATTGCGGCCGCGTTGGGAATCAGCGAAGACGGGGCGAAGAACCTGATGCAACGCGCCAAGCAACATCTGCGAACCTGTATCGAAAGGACTTTGCGATGAGCAGCGATCGCACTGGTCCCATGCTCGATCCAATTCTCGACGTCTGCTTGGAAGAAGTCCTGGGGGGCAAGCAGCCGCCCGACCTCTCCGCGCGAATTCTCGCCGCGCTCGAATCGCGAACGCGCTGCCCAGCGAGCGAGAGTAGTGCTGGCGCTAATCCAGCGGCTTTGCGGCCGATTCCGCTAACCGTCGCGCCAGCGAGACAAGGCTGGGTTTACGAACCGGCCGCGCCTGCGAAGAGCGCTCGAATGGCGTGGCTGCCGCTGGCCTTGGCGGCCAGCGTATTGCTGGCCGCCAGCGGCTATTGGTTGACTCGGCAAGCGAATAACCTGGACAAGAGCCATTTGGATGGGGCGGGCGCCCTGGCGGCGCAAAACAATGGGGCGCAGGAAAAAGGGGTGCAGGAAAAAGGGACGCGCGAACCACGACACGAACAAGACCGGGTCGCTCGCGTAGACGCGGCGTCTCGCCGTGTTGCCGTCGATCAAGCAGATGCGTCGTCTCGCCGCATTGCCGAAAACGGCGAGACGCCGCTTCTACGACCAGACGCTATTGGCACGAAAGATCAGGGGGCTGACGCCACCCGCTCGCCGGAGTCGCCGGCGCCGAAGGTTGTCGCTACGGAGTCGATCGACTTGCCGGCGACTCGCGGACCCGTCGAAACCGATCCGCGAATCGTGGCAAGCGCTTCGTCGCTGGCGGGCGTTTCGACTTCGGCCGTGACCGACGCGGAGGTGATCGCCTTTATCGATCGCTCGCTCAAAACCCGGTGGCAAGAGGCGGCCGTCCGGCCTTCGCCGGGGGCGACCGAGGCCGAATGGTGCCGCCGCGTGTTTCTCGACCTCATCGGACGGATTCCCACGATTCAAGAACTGGAATTGTTTCTGGTCGACAACTCGCGCGCCAAGCGGGCAAGGCTCGTCGATCGATTGTTGAACAGCGACGCCTACGCCGAGGCGTATGCGCGGCATTGGACCACGATCTGGACAACCCTGCTCGTCGGCCGGATGGGCGGCATGGAGCCGGGCAGCTTGGTGAATCGCGAAGGCTTGCAGCAATATTTGCGGCGCTCGTTCTTGCAGAACAAGCCCTACGACCGCATGGCCTACGAACTGGTCAGCGCCCAAGGCTCCAATCGGCCCGGCGACGAAGACTTCAACGGCGCCGTGAATTTCATCCTCGACAATCTCCAAGAGAAGGCCACGCCGGCCACGGCCAAGACGGCCCAGATCTTTCTGGGCGTGCAGATTCAATGCACGCAGTGCCACGGCCATCCGTTCAACCAGTGGAAGCAGAACCGTTTCTGGGAGTTGAACTCGTTCTTTCGCCAGGCCCATGCCGAGCGCGAGATGCAGGGCAATACGCTCGCGCGAGCCCGGTTGGTCGACGAGGACTTTGCCGGCGAGGGCAGTTCGCCGACTCCCGAGGAAGCCGAGGTTTATTACGAGCTGCGCAACGGGCTGATGCAGGTCGCCTATCCCGTCTTTATCGACGGCACGGAATTGGACCGTAGCGGCGTGGTGGCCGAGGTCGACCGCCGCGACGAACTGGCCCGGCTGATCGTGCGGAGCGACGAGTTCGCCCAGGCGATCGTCAACCGGACGTGGGCGCATGCGTTCGGTTACGGCTTTACCAAGCCGATCGACGATTTCGGGTCGCACAATCCGCCCTCTCATCCCGAACTGCTGGCGCGGCTTGGCCGCGAATTCGCGGCTTCCGGGCACGACCTGAAAAGGCTGCTCGGTTGGATCACGTTGAGCGAGGCTTATTCGCTTTCCAGCAAGTTCGGCTCAAAATTCGGCAACGCGGCGGACGATCCCTCGTTGGGCGCCGCTCCGCTGTTCAGCCACTTCTATCTGCGGCAGATGACGGCCGAACAGCTTTACGACTCGCTGTTGGTGGCCACCGAGGCGCACGCGGCCGGGTCTCATGGGGAGGGGGGCGCTTACGAGCGGCAGCAGCGCACGAAAGATGAATGGCTGAAGCAGTTTGCGATCGTCTTCGGCACCGACGAAAACGACGAGGCCACGACCTTCGACGGCACGATCCCGCAGACCTTGATGATGATGAACGGCGAGTTGACGCGGCAGGCCACGAGCCTCAAGGGCGGCGGCTTTCTGAGCCGCGTGACGCAAAACCCGAAAGCCGCCCCGATCAACCAGCTTTATTTGGCGGCCTTTGGTCGCCGGCCGACGCGCGCGGAACTACAATTGGCGAATCGGCTGCTGGCCGCCCAAGGAGGCGACCCCGCGCCGGTTCTAGAAGATTTATGGTGGGCCTTGCTGAACAGTAACGAGTTTATTTCGAACCATTAACCGGGCCGCTTTTCGCCGGCCGCACCCTTCCTTGGAGAGACGTATGAGCCGTTTATTCGACACCCCCGCCGGCATGAGCCGTCGGCACTTCATGCAGCACCTGGCCGGCGCCTCGGCGATGGCCCTGCCGGCGATCGGCTTCACCAACACGTTGCGCGCCAACGTCAACGAGTTGAAGAAGAAGCACAAGGCCTGCATCCTGCTGTGGATGGGCGGCGGCCCGAGCACGATGGACATTTGGGACTTGAAGCCCGGCGCCCCCACGGGCGGCCCCTTCACCCCGATCGACACCAGCGGCGAGGCGAAGATTTGCGAACACATGCCAATGATGGCCAAGCAGATGCACCACATGGCCATCGTCCGCTCGATGAGCACTCGCGAGGCCGACCACAACCGCGGCCGCTATTACATGCACACCGGCTACGTGCCCAGCACGACGGTCGAGCACCCCAGCTACGGCGCCGTGATCGCCCACGAATTGGTCGACCAGGTTCCGAACCTCGAGATTCCGCCGTTCGTTTCGGTCGGCGGCGGCAGCGTCGGCCCCGGCTTCTTGGGCATGACCTACGCTCCGTTCGTCGTGGACACCAACGGCGACGTGCGCAATCTGAAATTCGATCTGGACGAAGCCCGGCTGAAGCAGCGAATGTTGACGCTGAGCGCCATCGAATCGAACTTCATCGCCCAGGGCCGCGGCGAAGTGCCGGTCGACCATGCCAAGATTCTCGACAAGACCGTTTCGCTGATGACCAGCAAGCAGATGGCGGCCTTCAAGACCGACAAGGAGCCGAAGGAAGTTCTGGAGCGCTACGGCGTGACCGGCGGCGCCGGCCGCGGCATGGGCGGCAACCCGGGCTTCGCCCGCGGCTGCTTGATGGCCCGCCGGCTGGTGGAAGAAGGCGTGCCGTTCGTCGAAGTCGATTTCGGCGGCTGGGACAACCACGCCAACATCTTCAGCACGTTCGAGACGAAGCTGCCGCAGCTCGACCAGCCGATGAGCGCCTTGATCGAAGATCTCGATCAGCGCGGTCTGTTGCAAGACACGGCCATCGTCTGGATGGGCGAATTCAGCCGCACGCCGCGGATCAACGGCACCACCGGCCGCGACCACTGGGCGCGTAGCTGGAGCGTGGTCGTCGGCGGCGCCGGCATGAAGGGCGGCCAGGCGATCGGCGCCACCAACGAAGACGGCACTGAAGTCGTCACCGATCCGTATTCGTCGGAAGACGTGATGGCCTCGGTCATCAAGGCGCTCGGCATCTCGCTGGAAAAGACCTTCACCAGCAAGAACAACCGGCCCATGAAGATCGCCAACAGCGGCAAGGTGATCAAGGAACTGTTCGCCTAACGAGTCGTTGCGGCGGGCGTTGCGGTCCGTCTTGTTCTGGGTTTTCACGCCGGCCGCGGGTTTTCACCGACCCGCGGCCGGTTGCATGCGCGGAGGGCTGGAGGTCCGCGCGTATGAATGAGAAAGTAGGCCCGGCGCTGCGGCGACGGGCAGAGATCGTCACTCGCTTGCGCGGGCCAATCCATCTCCGCCGCGGAGCGTCGGAGCTACCGTGCGCCAAAGCCGCGTCAATGCACGACGGCCATCGCCGGCTTGTCCATCCGCCGCTCGGCGCGAGACGTGTCGATGGCCAGGTTCATGGTCACGCTCCAGCGGCCGTCGGACCCGGCTTGGATGATCCAGTGCGGCATCACGACGACCGACTGGTGGACCAACTCGAAGCCGCCTTCCGATTGACTCACCGTTTCGACGGGGAACGTCCACAGCGAGCCAAGGCACGAGCTGCGCAGCACCAGTTCGATGCCCAGCCATTCGTCGACCAGCCCCACGGCGCCGACGTCGCTGAGGTCGAGTTGCCGGCCGAGATGGCCGAGCCGCCGCTCGTTGCCGTCGTGAAAATAGCGATCGTCGCAGTTGGACGGCAAGCCGGCGAAATTGAACTCGACGCCGAAGTGAAAGGGCCGGCCCGGCGGCAAACCTTCGAGCAAATAGGCGATTTCAAGCGCCGAGGCGCCGGCCGTCATCGTCAGGCCCTTGGTGATCTTGAGCGGCTGGCCGAAGGCGGCGCCTTGCCGCGAGAGCTGCACCTGAATCCGCTGCGGATTGCGCCGCACGCGGGCTTCGTAGGCGCCGAGGGCGAAGTCGCCCCGTTCTTGGGCCTGGCCGCCGGCCACGGCGTTGAGCGTGGTTTCCTGGTCGAAGAAGTGATCGAGCAGGCTTTTCCGGGGGCCGGCGTCGTACTGCAAGCGCTGCTCCAATCCCGGCTGCTTGAACACCACACGGTCGTGGATGCTGGCCACGTTGCCGTTGGCGCCCGACGCGCCGCCGAGCACCTTGCGATGATAGGCTTCGGGCCGCCGAGCGAGCGTGGCCAGCAGGTTGTGGCAGATCGAACGCACGTCCAGTTCGTACAGTTCGCCGCCGTGGAACGGCGAAATCAACGCGGCCAGCTTGTCGTTGGCGAGAAAGACTTCCTGCCGGGCGTCGAGATTGAAATCGCCGGGCGTCGCTTCGACCCAAGGGTCGATGCGATCGGCCGCGCGGTCGAGCAGGTTGTCGGCCGCGATCAGGTGCTGATAGACCGCGTTGCGCAGGTGCGGCAGATAGATGCCGCCGAAGGCCCCGTGCCAATAGCTGCAATTGCACTGCCCGCGATACAGTTCGCCGCGCGCCGCGTCGATCAGTTCGCCCTCGTGGCCGGCTTCTTGCGCATTGGCCAGCTTCTGGCTGACCATCAACATGCGGGTATACATCTCGTCGGCTTCGGGGTACTTGATCTTGAAGTTCCGCCAGAAGCCTCCTTTCACGAACTGCGACAGCGACGGCCAGCGCGGATCGTGTTCGAGATCGTGCTTGAGCCGCTCGTATTCGACCAACTGTTCGACCGGCAAGGCCCACTCGGTCATCTCGCGGTAGCTGCTGTCCGGCAAAAAAACTTTGCCGACCGGCGGCACGTTGTCGATCGCTTCGCCGAGCGTGGTGACCTTGATCCAGCTTTCGTTGGCCACCAGCAAGTCGAAGAAGCGGCGCAGCCAGCCGTTGGTGTAGACGTGTTTGTGCGTTTCGGGCCAGGTGCCGAATTTCTCGCCGTCGTCGCCGAACACCACGACGGCGCCCGGCCGCCGAGAAGCGATCAGGCCCAGATAATCGATCGTCTCTTGCGGGTCGGCGAAGGGAATCGTGTATCGCAACCGTTCGCTGCCGGGAAACACGGCCAGCAACTGCCCGTCGTCTTCGGTGGCGTAGTATCCGTCGAGCTGCGAAGGCGTGAGGCCGGCGTTCTTGAAATGGTAGTCGTCGAGGATCGTGTACTGGATGCCCGCCACGGCCAGGTCGCTGGCGAAGCACTGTTCCCAGACTCGCTCGGGAACCCACATCCCGCGGACCTTGGTATCGAGCCGCTGTTGGAGCCAGGCGGTATAGGCGCGAATCTGACCGATCCGGTCGCGGCGCGGAATCATGGCCAAGATCGGTTCATAAAAAGCGCCGCCGAGAATTTCAATCTTGCCCGCGGCGACCAGTTCGGCCAGGCGATCGAGGTATTCGGGGTGCGCCGCGGCCAGCCATTCCATCAGCGAGCCGCTGGTGTGCAGCGCGATCTTAAGCGTCGGATAGCGCTCGAACACGTCGAGGAACGGCCGGTAGCTTTCCTGGTAGGCCTGCTCGAAGACCCCCGTGAAGTTGCCGATCGGCTGGTGATTGTGTAGCGCCAGGACGAAGCGAATCGATTGCGACATGGAGATAACAGCCGATTGGTTCTGGTGAACTTAGGTAAATTGCTTGCTTTATCCATAGCCAAAGCAAGAGAATTCGGTCTTTTCGTATCGTCGCGCGTGGCTTCCCTGCTTTACTTAATCGGCGATTTTATTTAACCGGCAAAGTCCGCGGCTCGTGCGATTCGATTTCGATGTCGCGCAAGAAGGCCGCCGCTTCTTCGGGGGGGACCGGGTTGATGTAGAAGCCGCTGCCCCATTCGAACCCGGCGGTCTTCGTGAGGCGCGGAATGATCTCGATGTGCCAGTGATAGTGGCCTAGTTCTTGGCTGTCAAACGGCCCGGTGTGGACGATGTAGTTGTAGCTCGGCCGATCGAGCGCGGTCTCGATGTTGGCGATCACGCGCTTCATCACGCGCGACAACTCCTCGACGCCGTTTTTTTGAATGTTCTCATAGTGGCTGGAATGCGCCTTGGGCAAGACCCAGGTCTCGAACGGAAAGCGGCTGGCGAACGGGCAGAAGGCGACGAAGCCCGGCGTGTCGAGCACGATCCGCTTTTCGGCGGCCAACTCTTGTTGAATCATGTCGCAAAACACGCACCGGCCGCGGTACTTGAAGAACTCCAGCGAGCCGGCGATTTCCTCGCAGACGGTGATCGGCACGATCGGCGTGACGATCAACTGGCTGTGCGTGTGTTCGAGCGAGGCGCCGGCGGCGACCCCCACGTTCTTGAAGATCATGCCATATACCAGCCGCGGATCTTTTTTCAGATCGACCAGCCGGTCGCGGTAGACCCAAAACACCTCGCGCAGGTTTTCTTCCGACAGATCGGCCGTGCTCAGCAGGTGCCGGGGCGACTCGATGATGACTTCGTGCGCGCCGACGCCGCGCATCATGTCGTAGATGCCCTCGCCGCGCTTGTTCAAGTCGCCTTCAATCTCCAGCGCCGGGAACTTGTTGGGCACCACGCGCACGCGCCAGCCTTCGCGGTTCGCCGTCGAGCCGGCCGGCCGATAGGCGATGATCTCGCCGGGCGTTTGGTCTTCGTGCCCCTCGCAGAAGGGGCAGAACGAGCGCGAGCCGGGCACTTGCGGCGTGCTCTCGAAGTCGTGCGGCCGCTTGGCGCGGCTCTTGGCCACGATCACCCAGCGGCCGACGATCGGATCTTTGCGTAAATCAGGCATATTGGCGCAATCTTAATTGTTCAAGGCGAGGTTCGTGAAGCTCAGTTTCCGGGCCAGCAATTCTAGCGCCCGCAATTGGGTCGCGGCCAAGGCGACTAAATCTCCGCCGCGGAGCGTCGGAGCTACTAGGCTTGCCACATGATCAATTCGAACTCGGCGGAAGGGACCGTGGTTTCGATCGCGCCTTCCGTCGGCGCGCGGTCCACGGCCGCTTCCTGCTTGATAAGCTCGACGTAAAACTGCACCGGATCGTCGGTGGCCGCCGCCAGGCTGCTCAGCGGAATGGCGATTTCGAGAATCACGTCGCCCGCCGCCAGCACTCTCGATTCGCTCACCGGCACGTCGTCGTGGTACAACTGCACGATCGGCTCTTGCCAATTGGGGTGCGAGATCAGCAGCTCGAAGCCCTGCGGCTGAAAGAACGCGATCCGCACCGTCTCGATATCGGCCAGCCGCTCGCGCACCGTGCCGCCGCGAGCGTCGAGCCGCAGCAACAGTCGCTCGGCGTCGAAGCCGAAATGGACCCCGGCCAGCCGGCCCTCCTGGACCATCGACATCGCGCCGCGAGATCCGCTGGGCACGTAATGTCCGGCGTTGATCCATTCGAAGTACGTCCGCCGGCCGTCGACCTTGACGTTCAACAGGCTGGTGGGCGAGCTGTGCATGTGGGCGTGGCGATGGCCCTGGCTGATCGGCCGGGCCAACTCGCTGGGCGCCGGATCGCCGAGCAGCGCGTAGACGTTCTGCAAGTGCTTGCGGAACAGCCGATCGAACAGAGCGTCCTGGGCGCTCGAATGCGAGTCGCCGAACCACCAGAACCAGTCGCTCCCTTCGGCGATCTGCAACTCGGTCCAGGCCAGCTTGAGCTGCTCGGCCGGGATTTCGCGGGCCTTGCCGGCGGCCACCAGATGCTCGCGGGTTTGGAACAGCAGATCCCAGGCCCGATTGCATTCCGGATGGCCGATCCAGATGCCGAAGTTGTGTTGAATCCAACTGCCGGCGAACAAGTGGCCCAGCTTGTCGGTTGCCGGGTGGCGCTGGAGGTAGTCGCCGATGCGCACCGGCTTGATCTTCGGATGCGCGGCGACGCGGCGATAAAGCGCGCGCAAAAAATCGACGCCCGCGTTAGGGTAATACTCCCAGCAGTTTTCGCCGTCGAGAATGATGCTCACCAGCGAGGGACGGTGGCCCGCGTTGCCGCTGGTGGCGCGGCCGATCGCTTCGAGCTTGCCGATGAAGTCGTCGACCGCGTGGGCGGCTTGAAACCGCTGATAGTGAAAGCCGATCTGGTCGCTCATCGCGTGGTCGCGAAACACGATCTGCAGCGACTTGCCCTTCTCCTCGACGCGCCAGGGGCGATAGAGCATCTCCGGGTTGCGCAGAAAACCTTGCCCGTCGCGCGAGACCCAGCCTTCGGTGGCGCACGACAGAATCTCTTCATCGGTGGCGATCCACTCGATGCCCGCCGCGGCGACGGCGGGAACCATCGCCTGGCAAACCGAGCCTTCCGAGGGCCACATGCCGCGCGGCTTGGCGCCGAACAGTCGTTCGTGATAGGCCGACGCCATGCGGATCTGCTCGACCGCATCCTCGGCGTAGGAATCGAGATGCTTGGGCAGATTGACCTCCGGCATGGCTTGCCGCGCCAACCGCTTGTCCCACAGCAGCGGCAAAATCGGATGGTAAAATGGCGTGGTCGTCAGTTCGATCTGTCCGCGGTCGGCCAATTCGCGGTGCAGCGGCACGATCTCGCGGAGCAACTGCATTTGCTTTTCGAACAGCCACTGTTTTTCCTGCTCGGTCCAATGACGGCCCTTGCGGCGGAACTCGGCCAAATCCTTGTCGTGCTCGAATGCCAGTGGGTGCATCCAGGTCAGGTTCGACCAGCACTGCAAGTCGATGACGTCCTTCTTCGCGAAGCGCTTGGCGGCCCGCGCCGCCGGATCGACCGACAAGCCGCGCTTTTGGTACAGTTCGTGATACCTCGCATAGGGGCGGATCATGTGGTCCGGATGGACCATGAAAAAATTATCGAGCAGATAGGTCATATCCTGCTCGGACAGTCCGTCGGCCGGCAGCCGTGAGACGCGCAGGTGCGAGTCTTCATGTCCCCGCTCCGTATAGGCCGCCAACTGCCAAAGCAAGCTCGGCACGAGGTTGACCGTGGCGTGGAACTCGGGGACTTCCTTGAGCAGCATGGCCATGCCCCAGTAGTCCTTGGTCCCGTGCAGGCGGACCCAAGGCATGGGGTTTTCGGAGCCCACGTCGTCGGGATAATACGGCTGGTGCTGGTGCCAGAGAATGGCGAGAGAAATGTCGTGCATGGTCGTCCCTCCCATGGACCGTTCAATCGATCGCGCCTTTTAGGGCGCGCTAGCCGCCGCGATCGCCGGCCCTCCACGCGCCCGGGCCGAGATCTTTTGATACAACTCGACATATTGTTGCGCGCTGCGCGCCCAAGACCAGTCCTGGCGCATGCCGGTCGCGATCAATTGCGACCAGATCGCTGGCTGGGCGTAGGTCTCCATCGCCCGCTTCAGCGTCTCGGAAAGCGCCAGGGCTTCATATTCGCGGAAGCTGAAGCCGGTCGCCGTGCCGGCGGCCAAGGTCTCTCGCGTGGCGTCCGTGATCGTATCGGCCAGCCCACCCGTGGCGCGGACCACCGGAACGGCGCCGTACTTCAAGCTATAAAGCTGGTTCAAGCCGCATGGCTCGTAACGGCTTGGCATCAAGAACATATCGGCGCCGGCCTCGATCCGGTGCGCCAACGGGT
>DATNEC010000117.1:0-5326 GCA_035606815.1 Pirellulales bacterium | reverse complement strand
TCGTCCGGCGGACGGCACACGGAGTGTGCCTGCTACGTTGAGGCGTCATACGAGATACCCCGCGAATTCTCCTCGCCCGGCCAGCGCCCGCTGCAATTCATCGCAGGCGCGGCGCGCGGCGGCCAGATCATCGTGCCATCGACCGCGGCATTGTGCAATGATGGGCAGCGGGACACCGGCCGATCGGCCAGCGATTTGCTCCGGATCGGAAGCCTCACACGCGATAACGTCGGCCCAGATGGTGGGCGCGAATACCGCGCCGCGTCCGCGGCGCTGTGCTAACAGAACATTTCTGGGGCTGCGAACGGCGCTATCGGGCAACATCAGATCCGTATCCAAGACGATCGCTGCCACGCAAGGCCAGCGTGCCAGTCGGCGAAGTTCCGCTGGTAGGTCTGCGGATTGGCCTTCGACTCGCGCCAACAGCCAAGCGCCCTGCCGGCTAGCATCGTCGCATAAGTCGTCGCTTGGCGCCTCGACGACCATCGCCAGATCGGCCGCACGCCATTCGCTCAACTCGGCCGGCGGCAGCACAGCCCGTTCGGCTCCGCGAATAACCCACGGCCGGCCTTCGAGCAACAACTTGTCCCCGCGGACGCCCAGCGCCCGGATGCCCAACATGCGCACCGTCGTCGAGAGCAGCTTGTCGGCCTGGCGCAATTCGACGACGACACGGTACATAAACGGCAAGTCTGGCGACCAGAAGCAAGGGTCGGGCACGATGGCCTCGGCCAGCAGATCGGCGCCGGACGCTTCGCCTTGCGGGTAATCAGCGCGTTGCCGCCACGGCGGCGCGTGGCGCGAGGGTTTCGGCAGCATAGGAACCGCCGCCGAGAGCGTCTTGGCATGGGCGCAATGCGGCCCGACGACGCGGCCCGTCAGCTTGGCGCCCGGCGGCGCATCTTCGCTCGCCAACCGCGCATAGATTCGCGCCTCGGCGTTGTTGGCGTCGCCGAAAAACACCTCCAGACTATCCCAGGTCGCGGTCGTCATCTTATCCAACGCGCTCATCGCGCATCTTCGTGTTCCCTGTAACCCGTCGCCTCTCTCCTTGTCGCGGCCTCACGACCAGGGGGCTGACGCCCCCCGCTCGCCAGACGCCTTCCTCACGCCGACTGCTCGCGCAATTCATCCGCCAGGGCCTTCGCCAGGAAACGCCCGGTGACCGAACCCGCCGCGCGCGACACCATCTCGGGCGTGCCGTGGGCGACGACGCGGCCGCCTTCGTCGGCGGCGCCGGGGCCCAGATCGATCAGGTAATCGGCGGCCTTGATGACGTGCAGGTTGTGCTCGACGATGATCAGCGAGTGGCCGACGGCCAGTAGCGCCTCGAAACAATCCAATAGCTGCACGATGTCGGAAAAGTGCAAGCCGGTGGTCGGCTCGTCGAGAATGAACAAGCTGCGGCCGCGCTTGGCGGTCGACATGTAGGCGGCCAGCTTCAGTCGCTGCGATTCGCCGCCGCTGAGCGTGTTGGCCGGCTGGCCGAGCCGCACGTAATCGAGCCCCACGTCGATCAGCTTCTTCAGCCGGGCTTGCACCTTGGGCCGCCCGCGAAAGAACGAGAACGCTTCGCGGACCGTCATGTCCAACACGTCGGCGATGTTCCGGCCGCGATACAGCACGTCGAGAATCTCGCGGCGGTAGCGGCGACCCTGGCACTGGGCGCACTTCATGTAGACGTCGGCCAGGAACTGCATGTCGATCTCGATGTAGCCGTCCCCTTCGCAGGCGGTGCAGCGGCCCCCTTCGACGTTGAAGCTGAAATGGCTGGCCGTGTAGTTGTGCGTGCGGGCTTCGACCGTCTCGGCGAACACGGCCCGGATTTCGTCGAAGGCCTTGAGATACGTCACCGGGTTCGAGCGCGGCGAGCGGCCGATCGGGCTCTGATCGACCATCACCACGTCGTTGATCTGGCCGTCGCCGAACACGTCGTCACAGTCGTAAGGTTTCGGGGCATCCTTGCGCAGCCGCCGGCAGAGGGCCGGGTAGAGCGTGTCTTCGACCAGGGTGCTCTTGCCCGAGCCGCTGACGCCCGTCACCACGCACAACACGCCGAGCGGAAACTCGACGGTCACGTTCTTCAAGTTGTTGCCGCGCGCCCCGGCCAGGCGAATCCAACCGTGATTGGGCTGCCGTCGCTTGGCCGGCATGCGAATCAAGCGCCGGCCCGAGAGGTAGTCGCCGGTCAGACTCGCGGGGCAGGCGGTCATTTCGTCGGGGGCGCCCTGAAAGACCACTTTGCCGCCGCGCTCGCCGGCGCCGGGGCCGATCTCGACCACCTGGTCGGCGGCGCGGATCATCGCCTCTTCGTGCTCGACGACGATCACCGTGTTGCTGCGATTTCGCAGCCCCTTGATCGCCGACAGCAGCCGGTCGGTGTCTTGCGGGTGCAACCCGACCGAAGGTTCGTCCAGCACGTACAACATATTGACCAGGCTGGAGCCGAGGGCCGAGGTCAGCGAGACGCGCTGCGCTTCGCCGCCGCTGAGCGTGCGCAGCGTTCGGTCGAGCGTCAGATAGCCGAGGCCCACCGTTTCCAAATAGCCGAGCCGCGCGGCGACCTGTTCCAGCATCATGCGGCCCACCGCCCGGTCCCACTCGCTCAAATCAAGCGCGCGAAAGAATTCGGCCGCGTCGCGAATCTTCATGACCGCCAGTTCGGCGATGTTCTTTCCGCCCACCTTCGTCGCCAGAGCCTCGGGCCGCAATCGCGCGCCGCCACAGCTCGGACAAGGACGGTAGCTGCGCCAGCGGCTGAGAAACACGCGGATGTGCATCTTGTACTTGCGGCGTTCGAGCCAGGCGAAGAATCCCTTCAGCCCGCCGAACTTGCGCTCCGGCACGCCGTCGATAATCAATTGCCGCTGTTCGGCCGAGAGCTCGCGAAACGGCGCCTCGACCGGCAGCCCGTAATCGCCGGCCAAGGCCAAGAGTTCTTTTTGCTCGTGCGCATAGGCCGGACTGTTCCAGGGGGCGATCGCTCCTTCGCGCAACGTCTTGTGCGGATCGGGGACGACCAGGTCGAGGTCGATGTCGATCACGTTGCCGAACCCTTCGCACTCCGGGCACGCTCCCAGCGGGCTGTTGAAGCTGTACAGCCGCGGCTCGGGCGTCGGGTATTCCAACTGGCAATCGTCGCAGGCCAGCGCCGTGCTGAAGCCGATCCGCCGCCACGTTCGCTCTTCGAGCCGATAATCGGTCCCCTCTCCCATTGGGAGAGGGCTAGGGTGAGGGCTGCTCTTCTCCGCGAACACGAAAGCCTTGCCGCTTCCCTTCGCAAACGCCGTCTCCAACGAATCGCGAACGCGCTCTGCGGTCGCACTGCCTGCCGCCAGCCGATCGACGACCACATAGATCGGCTGGTTCGCATCCGTAGCACCAGCGTCCTGGCTCGTGTCTTGCAGCGAAGCCGCGCCGCGCCCAGGCAAGCGAGACGCTTGCTCTACGTCGCCGTCGCCCAGGTTCAACACCCGCTCGCCGCAAATCAGCCGCACGAACCCTTCTTCGCGCAGCGCCGCGGCGAATGAAGCAAAATCCTCGTCCGGCTTGCACGCCGCCGGAAAGGCGACCAGATACCGCGTTCCCTCGGGTAGTCGGGCCAATTCCGCAGCCGCGCTCTGCGGCGATTCGCGACGCACCTCGCGTCCGCATTTCAAGCAATGCACTTGCCCGATCTTCGCGAACAGCAATCGCAGATAATCGTTCGTCTCCGTGGCGGTACCGACCGTCGAGCGGCTGGAACGGCTAGGGCTTTTGTTTGCCACCGCCACGGCGGGGGGAATGCCGTCGATCCGCTCGGCCGCCGGTTTTTCCAGCCGTTCCAGAAACTGCCGTGTATAGGCCGAGAAGCTTTCGATGTACCGTCGCTGTCCCTCGGCATAGAGCGTGTCGAAGGCCAGGCTGCTCTTGCCGCTGCCGCTGACCCCGCAAAACACGATCAGCCGGCGGTGCGGAAGGTCGAGATCGACGTGCTTGAGGTTATGCACCTCCACCCCGCGAAGCGTGATGAACCCTTTCGACACGACCCGTGTTCCCCGGCGAAGTAGCGAGACAATCGGCCAAACTGCTATCTTATGCCGCGGGGGCCGCACCTGTCGAGCGAGTCCCTCTATCCGCAGCCGCGGCCCTTCGCTATGATCCTCGCGATTTATGTCGCGGGAGAACAACATGATGAAGATTCCGGCAGCCCGAATTCTACAAGTGGTCGCCGTGTGTTTGCTGGCCGCTCAGCTCGGCTGCCGGCAGATGCAGGCCGACCGCAGCGGCCCGATGAAGACGCCTCCGAAGGGACTACCGGCCATGAAGCGCATCAACAGCGTCGGCGCCAGCCAGGCCCATCCCGAACTGTTTTGAGCGATGTCGCCGCGGGCCGCCAATTGTCATTTCGGCGCGTCGGGCCTAAAATTCAGGGGTTTCGCCGTCCTTCGCTCCATCAACGCCCCGTGCCTTATGCCGCCGGCTTTTGCCAGCGACGTGGAATTCAACAAGCTCGTCGCGCGGCGCGGCGACGTGGATCTTGTCGAGTTGATGTTGGAATTCGCCGCCGACGCCTATCCCGAAGTGGACCGCGCGAAGTGCCTCTCGGAACTTGACCGCCTGGGCCGGCGGGCGCGGCGGCAGATGGCCGAGCGCGACGGCGATGGCCAATCGCTCGCCGGCCGGCTGAAGACGCTCAGCCAGGTGTTGTATCGCGACGAGCGATTTCGCGGCAATGAAGAGGCGTATTACGATCCGCGCAACAGTTATCTCAACGAAGTCCTCGCTCGGCGGCGGGGCATTCCCATTTCGCTGGCCATCGTCTACACGGCCGTGGCCGCTCGGGCCGGCGTCAGCACGTTCGGCGTGGCCGCCCCCGGCCACTTCGTCGTCGGGGCGCGCGAGAACGGGGAGTCTTGGTTCGTCGATCCGTTCCACGAAGGGTTGGTCCTCGACCGCGAAGCATGCCAGCGCCGCATTGAAGAGGTGCTCGGCGAGCAGGGCGTGCTGGGCGACGAGCACTTTCGTCCGGCCAGCGCGCTGGAAATTGGCGCCCGCGTGCTGCGAAATTTGAAGGCCGCGTATGTGATGGAAAACCAGTGGGCGCCGGCCCTGCCCGTGCAGCAGCGATTGGCGTTGCTTCTGCCCGATGCACCGGACGAACGCCGCGACTTGGGATTGATGTATCTGCGCAATTGCCGTCCGATGTCGGCGATCGATTTGTTGGAAAACTACGTGGCCGGCTGCTCGGGCGAACAGGCGCAGGCCGTCGGACCCTATCTTCGCGCGGCGCGGCGGATGGCGGCGGAATTGAACTAAGTCGTCTCGGCGGATCGCATGGAAGTCG